>JASFSD010000389.1:0-3324 GCA_050114575.1 Gammaproteobacteria bacterium
CCGATGGCCCGGCGTTCGAGCAACTCGGACGAGCTGCGTTATGGACGGATCCGAATGAATGGATCGGGGATGTCAACGTCCCGGAAACAGATTCGACGCGTAGACGAGTCCTTCTGGCGGGCAGCATGCCCCCGGACGACCGGATTCACGCAATCATCGAACAAGCCGGGGCGAGTGTCGTCAGCGAAGCCCACGCTCTCGACTTGCGACGCCTTGGCGATGCAGTGACACTTCGTGATGCGGCTCCGGAGCGCGCGTTGGCGCGTCACCTGCGCAGCGTGTCGAAATCCCCTCGAGCCTTTCTGGATCGGGCGGCGTGGCTGGTACAACGTGTGGCCGATGCCCGGGCAGATGCTGTTGTCATCTGGCTTACGCGCGAGGACGAGGCCCTCGCCTGGTCTGTGCCGGCGCAGCGACGTGCGCTGGCCGAAGCCGGAGTTCCGTTCCTGATAGTGAGCGCTGCAGGCTGGCGGGCAGATGATGGGGTCGCGGACCGTATCGAGGCGTTTTGCGCGGAGGATGAACATGCGACCGCTTGATGGCGCAGTTGTTCTCGCGTGCGATGCGATGGCGAGCCGCCCGCTGTGCCGCTTTCTTTCCTCTTTGGGTGCGGAAATCAGGTGCGAGCGGCTCGATTTCGACAGTATCTCGACGGCTGATTTTCTCATCGATGCGATAGGGATCGAGGGACTCGAGGATCAGGAGATTACGCGCGAGCGCCTAGAAACCTGGAATCCGGCGCTCGTGCATGTTTCGGTGACGACATTTGGCAGTGGCGGTGTGCGTTCGAATTGGCGCGGGAGCGAGCTCGTTGCGTCGGCAATGGGTGGGACGCTCCGTCTCACCGGCGATCCGGACAGACCTCCCGTGAAAGAGGCGCTGGATGCCTGCACGTTTCACGCGGATATGGTCGCTGCAGCTGGAGCGATGGCCGCGTACTACGAGCGACTGACGTCTGGATTGGGTCAACATGTGGATGTTTCGATCCAGGAGGTCGCGTTCAGTCGTAATGTGAACGGCGCGCTGGTATGGCAATTCGATCGCAGGAAGCTGCATCGGGCCGGTGGCGCGCTGAATTACGGTCGGGCAACCGTGCGATGCATATGGCGCCTCGCCGATGGCTGGTGCTTTCACAGTCTCATGACGGGCCGGTTCGGGGCGCCTGCGAACCAGGCCTTGTCCGACTGGATCGACGAGAGCGGGCTGCCGAATCCAATGAGAGACGTCGACTGGCTGTGCTACAACCGATCGACGCTGGCGCCGGAAACACGCGCGGAGTGGGAAGCAGCCATGGAGGCGTTCTTTCGTGTTCGTTCTCGTGCTGACATCCGTGGCGAGGGTCGCCGCCGGGGAATCAATGCCTGCGTTGTCGAGGAGCCTGGCGACGTTCTCGCGGATCCGCATCTGACCGAACGTGCATTCTGGTCCGAAGAAGACGGTATGCGGTTACCGTCACGCTTTGTACGTTTCACCGAGACAGGCGGTGCCGCGGAGGCAGCGGATGGGCGCGACGAAATTGCTCGGAGTGGGCCTCTGGCAGGCGTACGTGTGCTCGACTTTTCATGGGCTCTGGTCGGTTCGATTTCGACAAAAGTGCTGGGTGATCTCGGTGCTGACATTATCAAGGTCGAAAGCAGAAGCAGGCCCTGTTTGTCGCGCATCGATGTTCAGATTGCTGCCTCGCAGCCGGGCGATTTCGATGACAAGCCGTGGTTCGCACATCTGAATACATCGAAACGCAGTTTGACTGTCGATCTGAAGAAGCCTGAGTCCCGAGAAGTTATCAATCCGTTGCTGACCTGGGCCGACGCGGTGGTCGAGAATTTTTCTCCCGGCACAATGGACAAGCTGGGCCTTGGTTACGGTGATCTGTCACGCATGTTCCGAGGTATCGTGATGGCATCCGGCAGTGTCTATGGCCAGACCGGACCATTGTCGGGGGAATGGGGTGTTGATGGAACGGGTGGCGCGCTATCGGGGCGTACATTCCTGACTGGCTGGCCCGATCGTGATCCCGTGGTGCCGGGATCGGTGCCATACGGCGACGTCATCGTCCCCTATGTAATCGCGGCCAGCGTCGTGGCCGGCCTGATCCAGCGTAGGCGTAGCGGCGGCGGCTGTCATATTGATGCCTCGATGTATGAAATCTGTGTGCAGCAGATGACAGCGGCCATTGCGCAGGCTCAATGCGGTTCCGCGCCGAAGCGGGCGGGCAACGCAGAACCTGGAGTTCTGCTTCAGGATGTTTATCCAGCGCGTGGTAAAGATCGCTGGGTCGCAATCAGCGTTTTCGACGAGGATGAGTTGGGGCGCCTGCGAGAACTTGCCGGAGGTCGACCAGTTGCAGAGTGGACGCGCGAACAACCGGACTTCAGCCTGGTTGAGCAGTTACAGCAGGCTGGCATTGCTGCTGGGGTGGTACAGGATATCGAGGATCTCGTCGAGCACGATGTGACATTGCGCGAACGGGGCGCTCTGGTCGAACTTCCGCATAGCCGGCTTGGCTCGTTCGGGCACATGCGAACGCCGATCTCATTTTCCCGCAGCCGGATCGCGGCATTCCGGGCGCCGTCAATGGGCGAGCATACGCAGGATATCGCGCGAAAGCTCGCCGGCCTGTCCGAGGATCGGTTGGCCGAGTTGGAGCGCAACGAGGTGCTGAAGTGAAGCCGCTGGAATGCACTGCCGATGCCAAGGCATATCAAAAGGAGTTTGGTGCCACGCTGCGCGAGCGCGTCGTAGAGAGTGGCGAGCCATTTGCTGTGGCGCAGGCAGATACTCCGCATGAAATCTTCCATGCGATGGATATCCCGGTTGTCTCGAATCAGTGGTGGTCTGCCTACATTTCTGCGAAGCGTCTGTCGCAAGAGTACGTTGCCACGCTCGATGATCACGGCTACCCATCGAATCGCTGCAGCTATTGCACACTCGGCTTTGCCTGCACGCTGGCGAACGATCCGGCGACCGCACCATGGGGAGGTCTTCCGCGACCTACTGTACTTGTAGCCAGGTTGACCTGCGACTGTATTCAGCACGTATTCTCCGGCTGGGCCGAAGCGCTTGGTACCGACTTCTTTCCGATGGAAGCGCCGGCCTGGATCAGGACGCTGCCGGAGTGGTTCAGAAACTCACGAGAGCGCTGGGAGGAAGTCTATGACGTTGGGCGTATCGATTTGCTGGCTAACGAGATGCGTCAGCTGATCGACTTGCTTGAGCGAAAGACCGGCCGGCGCTTCGATCCTGATCGACTGGCGGTATTAATGGAGCGGATCAACGAGCAGGAGCAACTGCTTGCCCAGGCCGCTGAGGTTGCGGGGGAAGCCA
>JASFSD010000390.1:0-3310 GCA_050114575.1 Gammaproteobacteria bacterium
CCGGGCCCTGGTTTCGCCTCGATTCAGGAAGCCGCTCGGCCATAGAAAGTCGATCTCGTTTTCGATGTCGAGATCGAAGTAGCTCAGTTGAAGCGTCGCACCGTCCGGCCAGAGGCGGTCGAAGCCAATGTCGTAGCCTTGACTCTCTTCGACTTGAAGCTCGCCATTGCCAAATGATGGATCGAAGAGCTGGAACAACCCCGGCGCCTTGGCGCCCGTTCCCCAGCTGGCGCGAACCTTGGATTCTGCGCCGGTGCCGCCGACGAGATACGCCGCCGTGATTCTCTGCGTCCTGAAGCGACCGAATCGCTCGTTGTCGTCGGACCGTGCGGCGACCGTCAGAGTCAGGTCATCGAGCGGGCTGAGCGCAACCTCGGCGAAGAGACTGTCGGTGTCGTTCCCGGCAATGAAATCTCCCGAAAACGTCGTCAGCTGATCCGTGTCCTCGCTCTCGAGCTCAAGACCCAGAACCAGTGAGATGGCGCTGGTCGCCTCGAATGCGCTCCAGAACCGGAAACTGTCCTTGGTTCCTGCAAATCGGTCGCCCGTCGAATCGTAGCGGCGCTCGGCCTCGTATTCGACGAAGCTCAGCTCGTGACGCCAGCGGCTCTCGGCATTGGCGCGCTCGATCGCAAGTGCCAAGACCGATTCGTCCTTGTCGATTGCCGGTAGCAATGTCGCGTCCTCGCCGGTTCCGTCGAGATCGGTCTCCGTCTCGCTCGTGACCCCCTTGAGCTTGAGGCGCAGATCCTGCGCCAGGTCGAATCCCAGCTGTGCAGTGACGCTCCGGCTCGTGTAGGCATCGTCCTCGAAAGCCGGTCCGGCATTCGGGTCGGCTCGGGACGGCCCGTCGGCCTGGAACGAGCTCGCGCTGACTCGGTAGTCGACCAATCCAGCGTCTCCGGAGATGGCGGCATCCAGACTGCGCATGCCGTACGAGCCGCCGCCGGCATCGATGTCGAAACCGATGCGCTCTTCGGACGGCGATCGCGTGATCAGGTTGATGACGCCGCCAATCGCGTCGCTGCCGTACAGGGAGCTCTGATTCCCGCGCAACACCTCGATTCGTTCGATGTCGGCGGTGCTCAAGTGGTCGAACTGAAAAGCCGTCGAGATATTCGACGGGTCACCAATCTCCAGACCATCGAGCAGGACCAGCACCTGGTCGTTGTCGGAGCCGCGCATGTAGACGTTCGTCACGGCACCCGGCCGGTCTGTCGTGATTTGTATACCCGGGACGTCCTGCAGAATGTCCTTGGCAAAGAGAATCTGACCGGACTCGATCTCGTCCGCCGTGATGACGGTCAGAGCGCTGCCGATCTGGCGGGTATCCAACCCCGTTCGGTTGCCGGTGACGACGATGGCTTCTGCGTCTTCGACCTGCCCACGCGCCGGCACGGCGAAGCCGAACACTGCAACGAGAATTGCACTTGTTGCCAGCGCGTACTGATTCATCCAATGCCTCACTGAGCTGATTCCTCTGTTGTCCATTTGCTGCACGGCTCAGTTGCCGGCGGCCTGAGCCTTCTTGTCCGCGCGCCCGGCGAGGCGTCTGAAGCCGAGATACATGCCGATCGAGCTCGTCGCGAGCGCACCGAGACTCAAGGTGATCAGGCCGATATCCCATAACGGCCGCCGCCCGTACCAGAACGAGAAGTCGAGACTGTGCAGGCCGTTGAAGAGCCATCGCTCCAGGCGACTCAACCGGTGGTTCGAGCCCAGATGAGAGCTCGTCGCGAGATCGAAGTAGGCCCAGGTCTCGGCTGGATCATCGAACTTGACCCGCAACACGGGCAGAGGCAACTCGTCTTCGCGCGCGTAGTAATAGGCGTCATAGGACTCGAGCACGGCGTGCTCGGCGATGGCAGCCTCGGTCACCGTAGCCTCGAGCTCCGACAGAATGCTCTCGGCAGAATAGAGCTCACGCCGCACCTGCATAGTCGTTGCATCGATCAGAGTTCGCGCAATGGCCCCATCGGGGCCGGGGGCGGCGACGACATAGTAGGGCTCGGTCTGAATGCGCTTGAGCTCGACCTGACGGGCAGCCCCGCCGATGACTGCAGCCACACCAGGCTGCTCCGGCCGATAACGACCGAGATCGAGCGGCCCGCCTTCCAGGTCGTTGCGCGGCAGATACATGCCTTGCGCGTTGGTCCAGGCAAACGGTTCCATAGACAACAGCCCGCTGAAAACCCAGGTCAGAGCGAAAACGCCGAACAGCGCGCCCGTGTAGTAATGCCAGCGCATCCAGCCGCGATACCGTATCGATGCCGCGAGGCGGAACGGCCTCGAGCGCCGAAACTGGGTGAAGGCGAGCACGAGCCCCAGGACCGCAAGAGCGCATCCGGCGACCGAAAGCCACACGACCAACCAGTACCAGAGTGGCTGATTGACCCTGAGCGGCGTGAAATAGAACCAGTGAGGAATCGTCCCGACCCAGGCCAGCGCCCGTTCCGAAGCCGTGGTCAGCAGCTCGACCTCGCCCGTCTCCATCGAGAAATAGGCGCGCGTGCCGCGCCCGTCGTCGACATCGAAAAGCGCGAGCGGCAGATTCCCAACTTCGGTGATGGTCCATTGATCCGGCTCGTGCACGGTCTCGACGAATCGGACCTGTGTCGGCGCCACGGCGACGAAATCTGCCACGGCCGCGGCTGCGGCAGCGGAGTCGGCGCCTTCGAAAATTTCACCGGAGTCGGCATAAACCGTAGCGTTCCGGCCGAAGACGCGGCCGAGGCGATACGCCGGCCGGCCCAGCAACGAGGCCAGCGTAACCTCAGTGATTTCGCCGTCGATACCGGCGCGGGCGGCCGCTTCGGTTGGCGACAGCGTCACGGAGTCGAAGTCTATCGCCGGTTTACGAATCAGCCTCTCCGACTCCGAGAGCGCCGGCATATCGCCGGCGTAGATCATGAAGATGCCGGAGATGAACCAGATCACGAAGACGATGCTCATCGGTATCCCGAGGTACCGATGCAACAAGATGATCCAGCGTTTCATGCCGATTCCCCCCAAACGATTCAGCCGTCTTTGGGGAGTTCGACGATGCGCGGGCGGCGCGTTAGACGTCTCGGCCCGCGCCGGAACACCCCGCCCGACGAGTCAGCAGGTTCATCGGCAGGTCTCCTGGCTGACAGCGCATGGTTCGACCGCCTTCCCGGACCCGTTTCACGATGGCCCAGTGGCGATGGCCGACTTTCCGCTGCTTACAGTTGCGGGGGCAGCTCCGGTTGCGAAACGTCGAGCGCATGGCACTCGATCGGTTTCGGTCCGGATTCCCTCTTAGTCGCAATTAAAGCGAACCGACGAACCC
>JASFSD010000391.1:0-3307 GCA_050114575.1 Gammaproteobacteria bacterium
ATACCTAGAAGCGAAGTATGTGGTGCCCAGGAGAGGACTTGAACCTCCACGGGGTTGCCCCCACTGGCACCTGAAGCCAGCGCGTCTACCAATTCCGCCACCTGGGCTCGGGGAAGAAAGGCGCCAGAATTTACTGACTGGCTTGGACCCTGTCAAACTTCCCGAAAGTGACTCCTTGAAGAAATACGAACACCAGATCCCTAGCCGTCAGGCAATTATCGATGCTCTGAACGACGCGTCGGGCCCGCTTGCTCTCGAGCCGCTGGGCCAAAGCTTCGACATTCGCGGTGCCCAGCATCTGCGGGCGCTCGAGAATCGCCTCAAGGCCATGGTTCGCGACGGGCAGCTGCTGCGCAACCGGGCCGGCCGCTTCGGTCTGACGCAGTCGCTCGAGCTGGTGACGGGAGTGGTCCAGGCCCATCGTGACGGATTCGGGTTCCTTATTCGCGACGACGGTGAGGCGGATGTCTACCTGTCGGGCAGGTCGATGCGCTCGCTATTCGATGGCGACCGCGTCGCCGTCCGCGTCGTGCCGGGTCGCGGCGACGGCCTGCAGGGCCGAGTCGTCGAAGTGCTGTCGCGGGGCAAGACCGAAATCGTCGGCCCGTTCCACCGTGAGCGCGGCATTGGCTACGTGCTCGAGCACGGCGACACTCGAACAGAGGTTCTGATCGGGCGCAGCGATTCGCTCAAGGCGAAGCCCGGCCAGATCGTGCGTGCCGAGATCATCGAATACCCGAACGAGCGAAGTCCGGCCATTGGCCGCGTCGTCGAGATCATCGGTTCGGCAGACCGACCCGGCATTGAGACCGACATCGCCATACTCGCGCACGGCATCCCAGAAGAGTGGCCCGCAGCGGTCTCGGAGCAGCTCGCGGAAATTGCCGATGAGGTACCGGAGCCCGCCAAGCGCGACCGGGTCGATCTTCGGGATGTGCCTCTGGTCACGATCGATGGCGCCGATGCGAAAGACTTCGACGACGCCGTGTTCTGCGAGCGCCGCGGTGAAGGCTGGCGCCTGATTGTCGCGATTGCCGATGTCAGCCACTACGTAGTGGCGGATTCGGCGATCGATCGCGAGGCGAAGGCCAGGGGAACGTCTGTCTACTTCCCGGATCGCGTCGTGCCGATGCTGCCCGAAAAGCTGTCGAACGGCCTTTGCTCGCTGAACCCCGACGTAGACCGGCTCTGCTTCGTCTGCGAGATGAATGTCGCCAGAACCGGTCGGGTGACGAAGTCCCGGTTCTACGAGGCCGTGATGCGGTCAGCAGCACGCCTCACCTACACCGAGGCGACGCGAATCGTCGAAGGCGGGAAGCCGCCGCGCAAAGCCGCGGGCCTGGAGGAGAGGCTCAAGGCGCTGCATGAGGTCTATCAGGTCTTCGCAAAGCTCAGGTCGAGACGCGGCGCAATCGACTTTGATCTGACCGAGAGCGTGATCGATCTCGACGATCAGGGCGCAGTCAGGGCGATCCGGCCGCTCGAACGCACCGTCAGCCATCGAATCATCGAGGAATGCATGATCGCGGCGAATGTCGCTGCGGCGAAGCGGCTCGCGCGGGTCAGGTTGCCGGGCCTGTATCGCGTGCACGAAGGCCCGAACCCGGATCGAATCGAAGAGCTGGCGCTGTTGCTTCGCACCTACGGATTCAAGCTGCCGCCGCTCGGCGAGCTCGAGCCGCACCACTTCAGCCAGATTCTCCGCCAGGTTGCCGGCAATCCGGAGGCCGAGCTCATCGAGACGATGTTCTTGAGATCGATGAGCAAAGCGGTCTATCAGCCTAAAAACATTGGACATTTCGGCCTCGCACTTGGCGCCTACGCGCACTTCACGTCACCGATTCGGCGCTACCCCGATCTGCTCTTGCATCGTGCGCTCAAGTTCGCCGAGCGACACAAGTCCCCGAAAGGCTACCTTTACTCGATGGCCGAGATGACTCAGCTCGGAGAGCGTTGCTCGCTGGCCGAGCGGCGCGCCGACGAGGCCGTCTGGGACGTCGAGGAGCAACTCAAGGTGGCCTTCATGCAGGACCGGATCGGCGAGGAATTCGATGTGGTCGTTGCGAGCGTCGTCCCGTTCGGGCTGTTCGTGCGGATTCCGGAGCTGCACGTTGACGGGCTCGTCCACGTCAGCACGCTGCCACCGGACTATTACCACCGCAACGCCAGCGGCACGGCGCTGACCGGCGAGCGCAGCGGCCAGGAGTATTGTCTTCTCGATCGCATGTCGGTGAGGCTCGCGCAGGTGGATCTGGAACAGCGCAGGATCGACTTCGTGCCTGTCGAGAGCGAATCGAAGACCACCCAGCGCAGCTCCAGCCGGACCGCGAAGCGGAAATCGCGCCGACGTGGCTGACGCGACCCACGTGGTTTACGGGCTGCATGCGGTCGAGGCCGTGCTGGAGCGTCGCATCGAGTCGGTGCGGTCCGCAGTCGTGCTGGCCGGGCAACCGAAGGGTCGGCTCGCCGAGGTCGTGTCCCGACTCTCCGCCGCGAATGTCCCGATAGAGCGGGTGCGCCGAGCTGCGCTCGACAACCTGGCCAGCGGGGGCGTCCATCAGGGTATTGCGATTCGGGTGCCAGCGCCTCGCGAGCGGGACCTCAACCTGCTCGAGCGGCTCGTCGCGCAGCGTGGGGACGATCTGCGTCTGCTCCTGCTCGATCAGGTCGAAGATCCCCGAAATCTCGGTGCATGCCTGCGCACTGCCGATGCCGCCGGGGTCGACGCGATCGTCGTGCCCAAGGCCCGCTCGGCCAAGCTCAGCCCCGCAGCCCTGAAAGCGGCAGCCGGCGCGGCGGAAACCGTGCCGCTCGTGGTCGTGCCGAATCTGGCTCGCGTCCTGCGCTGGCTGACCGACGCCGGCGTCCGGCTCGTGGGCGCCGACTCCGACGGCGGGCACGCGCTGTTCGAGGTCGAGCTGGCGCCGCCCGTGGCGATCGTGCTCGGTGCCGAAGGACGGGGCTTGAGGCGGTTGACCAGAGAGGCCTGCAATGAGCTGGTCCGGATTCCCATGCAGGGCAGCGTAGAGAGCCTCAACGTCTCGGTGGCGGCCGGGATCCTGCTCTACGAAATTCTGCGTCAGACGGTCTAGAGACGAGGCATCGGACGGGGGTCAGAGCCCCTCGAGACGCGACCGGCATCAATGAGGGGTCAGAGCCCCCCGATCGGTGCCCGTCAGTCAGGCGTCGGAGTCGCGGGCGCGCTGCTTTGTTGCCCTCGCCGAGGCTGTCTAGTAGCATGGCGCGCCCCGACCCGGGCTCCGGTCCGCGGGGTACAAATTGGTTCACTCCTTGCCTCACCCCGAGA
>JASFSD010000392.1:0-3297 GCA_050114575.1 Gammaproteobacteria bacterium
CGGTCTCATCGGCGCCACTGACTGTTCTGACCGGCGACCGCCGGCGCCTGCGATCGGCGTCCACAAATAGGCGATACTGGACCCGGAGCAGCCAGCCCGGCGGATAGTCCAGCTGCCTCAGCGTGTCGAGCGACGCGTAGGCCCTGAGGCAGACATCCTGAACGAGATCTTCCGCATCGTGGGACTGACGAGTCAGCCGATAGGCCGCCTTGTAGAGGGTCTCGATGTGAGGCCCGATCAAGACTTCGAATTCCCGTTTCCTGGTGTCCACGCTGGTCCGATTCGCTGCTCTTACGTGGTAACACGAATCAGACGCCATTTCATTACGCGCGGTCGGGCCCGCGGACGGCTTGCGTCAACGGCATCCGGGACGGCTCGGCGCAGCAGTCAGTTGCAGTTTACGGCCCGGCCGGCGTCGCCGGCAGGATAACCGTCGGCGTTCAAGTACTCGGTCTTGGCTGCATCGAAGACGCAGCTTGCCGAGCTCGCGTCCAGCCTCGGCCCGGCCATTCCGGGCTGAGTCGTATAGCCCCAGGAGTTGACCGAGATGATGGGACCGCTGCCCGCCGAGCTCATGGGTTGAACCCATGCGCCACCCGACGACCCGCCGGAAAGTCCGCAGCTCGGCAGCCACCAGTTCGCCGCGCCCTCCGTCGTCATATCTTCGGCGCAGTACATGAACTTGGGGTCTTCGCTGTACGAATATCCGAGGGCATGCGTGAAATCGCCCGAGCTCGCACCCGGTGTCGAGTCGTCATGGTTAGGCATCGAGAAATCGATCGCGAGCGTCGCGACCGCGGCGTCCAGCTGCTCCGATGCGGTGCTGCCGGCGTGGGCGCCGGCGTCTTCCACAACGTAGAACGCATAGTCCCAGGGAATGTTGTCGGGGAATGTCCGAATGGTCCAATCGTCATCGACAATCCCGATCGACGGTACCCAGCAACCCAACGGGTCGTTATTGCAGTTCGTGTCCGTTCCGGCACCGGTCGTGGCAGCCTGATCGGGAATGAAGAGCACATTGCGCGCAAACGCCTTGTTGGCATCGTCATAAACGCAATGGGCCGCCGTAAGTATGATCGAGCGTCCAGTCATTGCGTCCGTCACGACCGTCCCCGAGCAGACATAGCCGTTCCAGCGCTTGCGCCTTGCATTGTTCGGCATTTCGAAATAGATGCGACCCGCCGCGGTTTCGATGTCGCCGCCGAAGTTCCAGACGCCGTTGGTCACGGTATCCGAACCGCCGCCGGTGCCGCCGCCCGTTCCACCGCCGCCGGTGCCACCGCCGGAATCGACGGTGAAAGCCACTGACGCCGAGACCGATCGGTTGCCACCCCTCTTGGCGTTATCTCGCGCCTCGACGGACCAGCTCCAGCTACCATTGGTGAACCCTTGAAGATCGACGCTCCAGACGTCACCGGGGCCGGGACTCGCAGAAAACGTCTGCGTCGTCACGCCGTCAGGATAAGTGACGATGAACGCGACCGACCGCACGCCACTCTCGGCGTCGGATACTGTTGCCGCAAAGGTGGCCGATGTACCGATGGTCGAGCCGGCCCCCGGATCCATGTTCGCGATCACCGGCGGTGTCGAATCGCTGCTGCTGGGTGGCCGCGCCCGCGGATCCCGCGAACTTGTCGATTCGGCGGTGATCTGATGCCCATAGGGCTCGAGCGACCCATCCTGGCGACGCAGATAGCCGAGACCGCGGGGGTCGATAACGAGGTCGCGGGGGCTGGCCGCCTGGCGCCGGTCACTCGACCAGTGATCGATGACGCGCGCCTTGCCCGCCTCCATTGCAGGGTTGTTGCCGGCAGCCGGCTCCTGAGCACCGGCGGTGCCGGCCAGCACGGCGATTGCCAGCGACAGGGCGCCGGCCCGGGAAACTCTGAGTCGTGCGCTGCGACACCTCATCGGCCAACCTCCATGTCTTTGCCAATACCGATTGATCTTCTTTTAGAGACAATCGAAGTTTAGCGTGTTTCCCTTTGAAATAGCAGCGAAAGATACATAACCCGGGCGCGCCAGATCCAGGTCCCTGCGACGTCTGAAACGACGCGGTCACGCGCTCCGACTGCGCAGCTCTTCCACCGTATCCGCTGCCGCCTGGCAGCGGTCGTCCTCCATCAGCCCGATGCGCCCCGCAATGCGTCGATACTCCATTTACCACCGCCTTTGGCAGCGATGTAGAGGAACACGAAGCAATAGAGAACGGCGGCGTCGCCGCTGTTCGCCAGCGTCCAGAATCCGCGCGGCGCATGTGCCATGAAGTAGGCAACCGCCATGAAACCCGAAAGCACGAAGGCAATCTGGCGAGTGAAGATTCCCAGCAGCAACAGCGGACCGAGTATGACCTCGAGCAGGCCCGCAAGCCCGGGGCTCAGCGACAAGAGCTCATAGGGCCCGCGCGCCTCGACGGGAAAGCCGAATATCTTCTGCATACCATGCTGGATGAACATGAACGACGCGACGATGCGCAGTGCGCTCAGGATTTCCTCTGACCACCTGGATAGAAACGCCATGATTCCCCCTCATCATTCCTGCTTTTTGTGAATCGACGCGCGGGCAACGCCCGCTGAGTGTGCCGTACCCCTCGGGGCGACGGTTGCATTATCCCGCACAGGTAGCGGATTGTCTGCGCGAAGCGGCTTGCGGGTCCGCGATGGAGGAGAACGGCATACTCCCCTCCACTGAGCTCGTACCGCCGCAAGCCTTCCGGGATTGCACCGTACTCGGATCGCCATGCGCCGTACCCATCCACCCCCATTCTCGAAAAGGGCGAAACCGATCACGCAGTACGAGCGTCGAACTTCATACAATGACGCGATCGGGTGGAATTGGCATGCAATTATGACAAAACAAAAAAAAGATGCTCACAACGCGCGAGCCGGCACGATCGGCACCTCACGCTACCGCGGACCGGATCGGCGATCACACGATGAGACCGAGAAGGACCCGGAGATCTATCAGACCCTGGTCTCGACTCCGGCCGGCGACGTCATTCTCGACGTGCGTACCAACGCCCAGCGCCGAAGAGAGGACGACATGACGGTCAATCTTCTCAAGTGTCTCGATGTCTCCGAACTCAGCATCGAGGATTTCGAGGACTGAGACTCGCCGAGCAGCACCCGCTCGAGCCGTTCGATATCACGCCGACCGTAAGGCCTCTCGACCGTCGAGCACCAGCGACACTTCGGCGCACAAAAAGGTCGCGCGTCCGATTTCAGAAGACCCGCGCTACCCGCTCTCGAGCTTCGTCCCGGGATTAGCGTTACGTTCGCGCCCGGAGCCCTGTCAACG
>JASFSD010000393.1:0-3283 GCA_050114575.1 Gammaproteobacteria bacterium
GAAGCGTCGATCTCGACTCGGTCGATTACCAGCAAGACAACCTCGGCGGCCGGATTCGGCAGGCCGTGGCCGCGAGAACGGGCGCGAGCACAATCCCTCAGATCTTCGTTGGCGGCGAGCACATCGGCGGCTGCACTGAGACCTTCGACAGCTGGCGCGACGGCTCCCTGCGCCGTCGCCTCGAAGCGGCAGGCGTCGAGTACCGCAAGTCAGTCGACGTCGACCCCTACGACCTGCTGCCCAAGTGGCTGCAACCCCGGAAATCAGCGTGAAGGAGGAGCAATGATGAGTATTCAGAACATTCCCGTCATCGACATTGCAAAGCTGCGTGATCCGCGCACCCTCGAGTCGCTGGATCGTGCCTGCCGCGATTGGGGCTTCTTTCAGGTCGTCAATCACGGGATCGAGACGGCCTGCATCGACGCAGTCATGCGGGAAGCCAGGCGATTTTTCTCCCAGCCGCTCGAGCGCAAGCGAGAGATCTCGCGTACTGCCGAGAATCCCTGGGGATTTTATGACCGCGAGCTCACCAAGAACACGCGCGACTGGAAGCAGATCTTTGATTATGGTCCGGGCGAGAGCGACACCCGGTGTGCACAGTGGCCGGAGTCTCTGCCTGAATTTCGCACCAGCGTGCTCGATTACTATGCGGCCTGCGAAGCGCTTGCGTTTCGATTGCTGATCGCACTATCGGTAAATCTCAAGGTGACGTCGACTTGTCTGCTGCAGGGGTTCGTGCCGGAGCATTCGAGCTTCCTGCGGCTGAATTACTATCCGCCGTGCCCTGAACCCGAGCGGCCCGAGGACGTCGCCACCCCCAAGACCGGTCACCTTGGCCTGAATCATCACACCGACGCAGGGGCTCTGACCCTGTTGTTACAGGATCAGCAAGCCGGCCTCGAGGTGTATCGCGCCGGGGAATGGCACCTGGTCGAGCCGCGGGACGGCGCGATCGTCGTCAATGTGGGCGATATCGTGCAGGTCTGGTCGAACGACCGGTATCGGGCGGCGCTCCACCGCGTCCTCGCCAATGCGGATGCCGAGCGCTACAGCGTGCCGTTCTTTTTCTCGCCGGCGTACACGACGAACTATGCGCCGTTGCCGACCATGGTTGGCGACGAGACGCCGGCCCAGTATCGGAATATCAACTGGGGCGATTTCTACGGTAAGCGCAGCGCCGGCGATTACGCCGATCTGGGCGAGGAAGTGCAGATCAGCCATTACCACATCTGAAGGGAGGGTAGTCGAATGTCATTCATAACAACGTTGCGGCCCGAGGAGGCCGAAGGCGCCGTCCGCGAGATGTATCGGCGGCAGCAGGATCACTATGGCTATGTGCCGAACTACGCCAAGGTCTTCAGCCATAGGCCCGAGATCATGAAGCTCTGGGCGGATCTGCTTTATGGAATCCGCCGCAACATGGACAAGCGACGGTTCGAGCTCGTCACTGTTGCCGCGGCGACGGCTGTGCGCAGCACCTATTGCTCGCTCGCGCATGGCAAAGCGCTGACAGAGTTTTACTCGTCCGACGAAGTGATCCGCATCGTCGTTGACGACGATTCCTCGCCGCTGGGCGAAGCGGAGCAAGCGATGTTCCGATTTGCTCGTAAAGTGGCACGCGATGCGTCACGGGTCACGGCCGGCGACGTCGAGCGACTCAAGGCGCACGGGTTTTCGGACGCCGAGATCTTCGACATCTCGGCAGCCGCAACCGCGCGTACGTTTTTCGCTCAGCTCTGTGAGGGCCTGGGCGCCGTCGGTGATCACCCGTACGGCATGATCGACGGCGCGCTGAGGAAGGTCCTGACGGTAGGGCGCCCGCTCGACTTCACCGAGCCGGAGCGACTCGAGTAACCGCTACCGGCTACTCGTACCTGCGGATCTTCACGCGGGTCTTGAGCTCGGTGCGGCAGAGCGCATGCAGGAAACAAGTTTGCTCTGACATATCGAGCGCGGTCCTGGCGAATGCGTCGTCCTGACCCGTCACTAGGTGCACATGGGTTTCGACCGGATCGGCTTCGCCCGCTTTTCCCGTACCGCCGGAGGCTCCTCCGAGGGAGAAGTAGGTGTCCTGGGCGACGCGGTAATCGTCGAGCGGCTTCTTCGCGATTTTGGCGTAGCGGCCGAGCTGAGTCATGAAGCAAAACGCGATGCCTGCGGAGATGTAGGTGGCCGCATCGGGTGCGACGCCGTAGCCGCCGTTGACTGGCGCTTCGTCGCTCAGAAAGTGAAAGATCGAGCCATGCGGGTTGTACAGGCGTTGCTCGATCTGCTTCACGCCGTCGTCCCGCAGTGTGCAGATTCCACGAATGTGCAGGATGCGGTCCTGATTCTCGGCCAGACTCGAGCCGGAGTAGCTCGTCGTTTCCGCAGTCTTCGGCGTCAAGCCGTTACGCACGATGAGCTTCCACCAGTCGCCGTCGGCAGGCTGTGCCGCCTCGAACGCGTCGTCTGCCAGTGGCGCCACCGTGCCGGCAGCGCGAGCGACGCGACCGCATTCGAGCTCTTGCCCATTGTGTGTCAGCGAAAACAGGCTCTCGCGGCGCCGACGCATCAAGCCGTTCAGCGGTGAAGCCGCCGTGGCGTCGTAGACGAGCTGCGCGATCCTATCCGCATCGGCATCCGTCTCGATCTGCGCTTCGAGCTCGACGTCCTTTGCACCGCCGGTCATCGTTCCCTTGAGCGCGGACCCCTGCATCGAATAGTAGTTGTCCTGAATCAGGCGGATGTTGGCGATCTCGATCCCTCGCTGCCTGGCGAGCGCGAGCAGCTCCTCCATGGTCGAGCTGATCATTCCCGTCGTCAGGAACGAGAGCGGGCAGGGCGCTTCGTCGTCGCCATCGAGATAGGCGCCTTCGTCGCTGGCGAGTCGCCAGATCGACCTGGTTCGACGGGAGACGACCAGCGCCTCCTTCTGCATGACACTCAGCGAGCGGACATGAGTCCGTATCGACTCGTCGAGGCGGGCCGAAGCCGGCGCTATCTCGAGACCACTCGATGAGCCGACTCTGAAGAAGAGGGGCCTGGTCGAATTTCCCAGTACGTTCTTTCGGTTCACCGGACGAGAGCATCCGCAGGAGGCGGCCCAGTGTCAATTCGCCGTTGCTACGCAGGGATATGTCGGCCGCGCGTGTTTCGAGCGAGACATGCCGCAACGCATTTGATGCCTGCCATGGTCCCTTTGACAGAATCGAGACGAGAGGGAGTGACATAAGAGGCCGCAAACGTCGGCGGCGCTTACACGCGCAGGCGGGCGCTCATCGCAAGTCATTGAAAAACTAGA
>JASFSD010000394.1:0-3278 GCA_050114575.1 Gammaproteobacteria bacterium
ATGTTTAGGATGATTGTACTCCGGTGTGCTGGTTTGCGTATCCGTCCCGCTTGCGGCGCCGCAATGGACGATTGTCCGGCGGCCGGGGCGCCGGGCGCGTCGTCCATCTCACCGAGTTAGATGATTGCGAAGCACGGCGCAATTGCAGTACAAACGTCTGCAGCGAACGGGGCAGAAGATGAGCGTAATGGAAGGAGCGTTTTCCGAGAGCGACAACAGCGTCAAACGAACGCCCGTTCGAGCCTTCGGCCTGAAACCCTCGCATCTGAAAGCCTCGCGCCTGAGAGCCTTGGTCCTGAGATCCCCGCTCCTGTCCGGCGTGGTCTTGTCTGCAGCCTGCAGCGATCCGCCGCAATCGGAAATTTCAGAGAATTCCGTGCCGGGCGAAGACATCGTCGGCGATGCGATAGTCGCGCGCACAGCCGACTCCGAGATCGGGCTTGCGGATGTCGAGCCTTCGGTCGCGATGCAGCTTTACGACCTCGAAATGCAGCAATACCGAACGCTGCGCGCAGCAACCGAGTCGGCCGTGCTCAGCCGCATGGCTGCCAGTGACAGTCCACCGATCGCCGAACTGACGCTCGAGCCGCCATTGCCGCCGCGGCTCCGAGTCACCCCGGACCCGTCCCGCACCCGGCCGGCGTATTCGATTGACGCCCCCGCACCCGTCTCGATCGTGATCTTCTGCAACTTCGAGTCACCCCATTGCGCGCGCCTGCAGGTGCGAATCGATCATTTGCTTACGCTGTACTCGGGATTTATCGAGGTCGCTGCGCACGATCTCATCCTTCCGTTCCATCGCAATGCCGGAGCTGCCGCGTCCGCCGCCCGCTGCGCTCTCGAACAGAATCGATTCTGGACGTTTCATGACGCGCTGTTCGCGGGTTCCGGCGCGCTCGATCGAACGCGTCTCAACGGCGCCGCCGCGGAGGCGCAACTGGACAATCAAGCCTTCAATCAGTGCCTGGACTCCAATCGCTGGATCGAAGAGGTCGAACAGGACACGCAGCTCGCGTCCGACCTCGGAATCGACACGGTGCCGGCGATCTTCGTCAACGGATTGTATGCAGGCGTCGAACCGCAGATCGGCGAGCTGATCTGGCTGATCGAGCACGAGCTGTCGCGGCTCGACGACGGCTCGCCTCTCGAGCAGCCCATATCGAGAGTTTCGTCATCAGCCGTTCGCGTCGAAGCCATGCTGCATTCGGTAGAAGCCGGGCAGGGACTCGTTCTCGCTCGCTCTGGCGGCGAGCAGGCGCGGCCTGTTGTCGTTCGTGAGGGCGAAGCGCTTGCTCCCCGGCTACTGCTGCAGAAAGTGACCGGCGAAGGACTGCGGTTGGTCAATGCCGGCGAGCTCGAGTTTCTGAGCTGGCAGGCCGCGACCGCCCGGCCGGCGATCGACCCGTCGAACGGCGAGCCCGTCATCGTCACGCCCCATGTGGCGGTGCCCGTGACGCTCGACCGCAGCGAAATCATTACCCGTATCGCCTCCGAAATCTCGCAGCTGACCGACGCGCTGGAGCCAGTAGCGATGCGCGCCGGCGATTACCGGCTCTTGAGAATCACCGAAGTCGAGCCGGACAGTCTGTACGCCTTGCTGGGGTTCGAGGCCGGAGACGTAATTCTCGGCGTCAACGAGCAGCCCGTGCATGAGGCCGACAACCCGTTATGGCGCGCACTGGAGCGTGACTCGGAGGTCCGCGTACGAATCATGCGCAGCGGCGGCTCAGCCCAGCACTTTACTTACCGGTTCGACGACTGAGTGCTGCCCGGACTCGTCGGGTTAGTTGATGTCCCAGAGCATCTCGGCAATCGTGTTGTGCCCCTGGATACTCGGATGAAAGCAATCACCCCCGTTCAGATCCTGGGCCTGGAAGCTGTAGGTGCCGATCGAGCCGGCTGACTCGCCTTGATAATCCGTGACGACTTCGACCTGTGTCGCGCCGCTCAGAGCCAGCGAATTGAAGTGCTCGGCTCGGGCCTGGAGGATCTCGTTGTATCTTTGCTGCCTCTCGTCGATCGCTGCCGTTGCCGAATCGTCGGCTGTCGCAATGGGGCAGACGTCGAAACTCGACCAGAATGCCTGACAGTCGACACGACTCGACGAGTTTTCGAGCGCGATGCCGGCGGCGCGCAAATCCTGGACGCGCGGCACACTGACGACGATGACCGTCGAACCATCGGGCAGCCCATCAGTGAGAATCTCAAGACCGGCGTCGACCGCCTGTTCCCAGTCCGAGTCCGAATACAGATCCTCGACAGTGGCACGATTGCAGATGTCATTGCCGCCGAGCTCGACGAAGACGCGTGCAGCCGTCGTCGCAGACGCAACAATGGCCTCAGCCTGGTACGCGAAGTTTGTCTTGGCCGGATCGACCATCTCTGACCCTGAAACAGCCGCCTGATGACTCTGAACCGTTGGTGTGATCGTCAGGTTCCAGTCGCGCACACTCACAACCGAGCTGCTCGATCCATCAAGAAACGAATTTTCCGGCTGATCACCGCCGCCGTAGCAGAGAAAATCGAAAAGCCCCGTATTTCGCGTGCAAGACGCGTTGTAGCCGCGCATGATGCTGTCGCCGGCACCCTCGAGGTAGAGCGCCGTATCAGTGCCGCCGCCGTCGCCTCCACCGCCTTTATCCTTGCCGCCACCCTTGCCGCCGCCGTTACCACCACCACCGCCGCCGCCGCCCTTGCCGCCTTTCGCGGCGAGCGCCCCACCGGCAGTACACATCGCTATCGCGCAGAGAACGGCCAGGAGGCCGTGCATCCGTCGAAGATTTCCGATTCGCATATCGTTCGTCCGGTGGCGTCTGATTTGCGCTAAGTTACTAGAGGACCTTGACAGCGTCCAGCTCCGACGCTGCTCACGCTGAGCGGCGGGCGCAACGGAAGATTGGGGAGCTCGCGCAGCAGAATTCGGTTCGACTCCGAACCCGCGCAGCCAGAGCGGGAGGCCGGCAATCAATTTTTCTACCAAGATTCCGCAAAATCCTTCTAACGCCATCGCGAAGATTGCCGGTAGATTATCCCCACGCTGGCACCTAAACGAACATGAAAGCCAGCAACGACTTCCCCCCTGTGTCGTTTACTCAAAATTCAGCCCTGCGCCAGCAGGGCTTTTCTTTTTCTGGCGCACTCACTTATAGAAATCGTGGGACACCTGGGCCACGAGCGCTCAATCCCGGCATCTACGTATTCTTGTCGGTTCCGCCCAATTGGTACGGTCGCGCCGTCTTCAAGAGTCAACCGAGTGTCATCATGAGATTTTCTGCTGC
>JASFSD010000395.1:0-3275 GCA_050114575.1 Gammaproteobacteria bacterium
AACGGCAGATCCTGCTCGGCGCGCCCCTGGCGCACGTAGCCCGTCGCATCGTAGCCCTCGACGAGCAGCCAGCGCTCGTAGTCGAATCCGCCCGGGTTGGCGAGCCCGCGCGGTGCGCGGATCCTGGCCTCGACGCGGATGGCCTGCCCGGCAGCGAGCGGCGGCGCGGGGTCGTACCAGCTGAGCCGAACCCGCCGCGGCGGCTGCTCTACGGGTGAATCGACCACCCGCAGCGAAAACACTGTCCGACCAGCCTCGCGCTGCGGCAGCCCGTCGATCCAGCCGACGAGCTCGACGTCGTCGCCATCGGCCGCCGCCGGCCAGCGTGCGGCCACGCCGTCATGGGCAATGCTGGCCGTCCAGCAGAAAGCCAGCACCCCGATTGCCGGCAACGGTGCGAGGCGAATGCCGGCAACTCCTGCACCAGCGAGCCAGAAGAGGACGGGGCGATCCGGCAACTCGGGCAGCTGCTGCAACGCCAGATTGCCGGCCAGCACGGCCGCCGCGCACTGCCAGATTCGAAGCTTGACCGGTCTTGCTGGATTGCCGCTCAGACCGCGGCCTTGAGTGTCCCGTCGCGCAGCTCGAGGCAGCGATCGAGCCGCCCGGCCAGATCGGGATCGTGCGTAACCACGACGAGACTCGTGCCCTCCTCCGCATTGAGCTCGAGCATCAGATCGAAGACACGCTCACCCGTAGGACGGTCGAGATTACCGGTTGGCTCATCGGCCAGCACGACCGAGGGTCGGGTGACGAGAGCGCGGGCGACGGCCGTCCGCTGACGCTCGCCTCCCGAAAGTTTTCCGGGCCGGTGCTCTGCCCTTTCGGCGAGCCCCACGCGCTCGAGCAGCGACGCCGCGGTGTCCATTGCCTCGCCAGGAGAGGCGCCGCGCACGAGCAGAGGCATCGCCACATTTTCCTGCGCCGTAAACTCAGGCAGCAGGTGATGAAACTGATAGACGAAACCGAGCTCGCGGTTCCTGAGCCGCCCCTGCTCGGATTCGCTGAGCTCGCTGATCGGCTCGCCGGCCACGAGAACGCGCCCCGACGTCGGCCGGTCCAGGCCACCGAGCAGCTGCAGCAGCGTTGTCTTACCGGAGCCGGAAGCCCCGACGATGGCAATTCGCTCGCCGGCCGTGACGGTAAAGTCGAGCCCGCGCAGCACCTCGAGCTCTCGTCCCGCTTCGTGAAAGGTCTTGGTCAGTTTCTGAGTCTCGAGCACTGAGCGCGAGTGACCGGCTGCGACGCGCTCTGCACCGGAGGTGCTGGAATCACTCATGACGCAGAGCCTCCGCAGGGGGTTGCCGCGACGCGCGATACGCCGGGTACAAGGTCGCGAGCACCGCGAGGCCGAAAGCAAGAAGGCAGATCTGCGCGATTTCGCCGGGCCGGGCCTCGGTCGGCAGCTCTCCGATCAGGTAGACGTCGGCCGCGAGAAGGTCGATGCCGAACCAGCCTTCGACCCAGCCGACGATCGGCCCGAGGCTGACGACGAGCGCAAGCCCGAGAATCAACCCGCCGAGCACGCCGACGAAGCCGATGCTCGAGCCCTGCACGACGAAAATGTTCAGGATGCTGGCCGGTGACGAGCCGATGCTCCGGAGGATCGCGATGTCGCCCGTCTTCTCGCGCACCACCATGAACAGAGTCGAAACGATATTGAATACGGCAATGACGATTACCAGGGACAGCATGATAAAGAGCATGGGCTTGGTCAGCTCGATTGATCGAAACACGTTGGCGTGCCGGAACGACCAGTCCTCGTACGAGTAACCCGTATCGAACCGATTGCGCATCGACACGGCGAAATCCGCGACGATGGAGGCCGCCTCGTAACGGTCGTCGACCCTGAGCGAGATGCCGCTGGCGCGGCCCCCGGTGCGATAGAGCCGCGTCGCCACATCGAACGAGACGAGCGCGAGACCGCGGTCGAACTCCTGCATGCCGACGTCGAAGACTCCGGCTACGTCGAAGCGCTTGGACCTCGGCACCATGCCCGCGGGCGTCACCTGAGCCTGCGGCAGCAGCACCGTCACTTTGTCGCCGAGGCCGACGCCGAGGGACCCGGCCAGACTGCTGCCGATCAGGATGGCGTCGTCGTCGGCAAGCGCTGCGTAGCTGCCTTCGACGATACGCTCATGAATGCTCGAGACGCCCGTTTCAAGCGCCGGATCGACGCCATGCACGGTAACGCCGATGAGGTCGTTCTCCGCGATGAGCATGCCCTGCCCTTCCACAAACGGGGCGGCGGCCTCGACGTCGTCGCGTGCGAGCGCCGCTTCCCTGAGCTCCGGCCAGTTGTCGACCGGCGCCTCGCCGCGGCCGTCATAGCCGAACAGCCGCGCATCCGGTGAGACGCTGAGTATTCTCCGTTCCAGCTCGCTCTCGAAGCCGTTGATGACTGCCATGACGATGATTAATACCGCAACGGCCAGCGCAATGCCGAGCATCGAAACTGCCGAGATGAAAGAGATAAACGCGGTCTGGGCACGCGCCCTGAGATAGCGCAGTGCGATTGCGGCAGTATACGGCTGGCGTATCATTCGTAGCGCAACGCTTCGGCCGGTTCGACCCGGGCCGCGCGGCGGGACGGATACAGCGTCGCGAGCAGCGAGATTCCAACGGCGAAGCCGGGTATCAACAGAACGTCACTGAGCCGGATCTCCGACGGCACCTGCGTCACGTAGTAGACGTCGCCAGGCATGATCTGGAAACCGAGTGTCTGCTCGAGCCATGGCAGGACCGTCTCGAGGTTGAGCGCCAGGGCCAGCCCGACACCGACTCCGGCCAGCGTGCCGCCGACGCCGATCAGCGCACCCTGGATCAGAAAGACGCGCGCGAGCTTCCCGGGCTCGAGCCCCAGCGTTCGGAGAATCGCGATGTCTTTCTCCTTGTCGTTCACGACCATCGTCAGCGACGCGACGATATTGAACGCAGCAATTCCGGCAATGAACATGAGGACGATAGTCATCATCGTCTTCTCGATGGCCATGGCCTGAAACAGGCTGCGATTTTCCTCGGCCCAGTTCGACCAGGCGTAACCGCTGCCGAGCGTGTCGCGGAGCGACTGCTCTACGCTCGCGACGCGCATCGGGTCGTCGATCCGGATCGCGAGCGCATCGGGCTCGCCGTTCAGACCGATCAGACTCCCGGCGTCTGCAAGGTGCACCAGCGCGAGATTCGAGTCGTGCGCCTCGACGCCGGCATCGAACACGCCGGCCACCGTGAATCCAGTGCGATAGGGCCGTGGCCGGCCGCCGTCGACCTCGGCGCGC
>JASFSD010000396.1:0-3243 GCA_050114575.1 Gammaproteobacteria bacterium
TTGCGGTGGTTGATCGCAGGCATTCGTCTGCGCGAGATCAATGCCAAACCGAAAGTCGAGAGTAGTCGGCGCGGGGCCGGACGGTCGATGGCATTGGGAACAGTTGGTGTGCAGATACGATCGTGCTCGCTCCTGAATCGAGGCACCCGAAGCATACGGATCGACGAGACTCGCGCTCGTGACGGGATCCACGAGCGCTCCCTGGAGAACCAGAATGTCGTCCAGCGTCGTGAGCTGATTGGCTGTCCTCCCCGTGGATGGATAGGTCACTTCTCCATTGAGCTGCAGCGTTTCCGGCCCGAGCGCATGTCCCGCGGCGGCCGTATGGCAACTGCTGCATTGCGCGCTGCTCGGAAAATGCCAGTTCTGCCCTCCAACATCCGCAACTTTGCCGCCATGGAGCAGGACACCGTCGTTCAGCTGTTGGTCCCATTCATAGCTGTACCCTGCCCACACGCCATCCGGGTGCCGCATCAGGAGTCGCGTCTCGATCAACTCTCCGTTCAACCGGAACTGCTTGGCGAGCACAAACCCCGGCGGAAACGAGAAGTCGCCGTCTGCCTGGACATCGATCCGCGTGCCGTCCGGAATCGCAAGCCAGCGTTCTTTTTCGGCTCCGTCAGACCAGAACGGCGCACTGACGGTGTAAGGGATCAATCCGTCGGCCGGCTGAGCCGGATTCGACGCCTGGAAGCAACCCGTTGCCGAAAGACGGTCAGGCACGGTCGCGGCAGAGGAGCCTCCCGACCCGGGAACCATCCGATGCAGCCCACCGCCGACGATGTCGATGACATAGAGCGCGCCGTCATTGCTTTGACCGAAAGAGGCGATCGCGAGACCGGTTTCGAGCAGCAGCTCACCAGTCAGGCCACCCGATCCGTCGTCGATCAATCGCCAGACGCGGCCACTGCCGTAGTCGGCAAACACATAGCTGCCGACAAGCGCAGGGACTTCCGTGCCGCGATAGACGAAGCCGCCCGTTACCGATACACCGTCGGCGTGCGGATATTCGTGCACGGGATCGACGAGGCCCGTGACCGAATCGCAGCTCGAGGCAGGAGCACCGAAATCGTTCGCGCCCTCACGGCAGTCCCAGCCGTAGTTGCCGCCGCGCTCCACGAGATCGATTTCTTCCCAGGCGTTCTGACCGACGTCTCCGACCCAGAGATCCCCGGTGGCCGAGTCGAAGCTGAAGCGCCAGGGGTTCCGCAAACCCCAGGCAAAAATCTCCGGACAATGATCGAGCAGTATGTCCGGGTCCGACGGACACGTGGCGTTACCGGAAAACGGGTTATTGCTCGGGATACCGTAGGGCAAACCACTGTCGACGTCGATTCGCAGCATGGCCCCCAGGAGGTTGCGAGTCTCCTGCGCACGACTGAGGGGGTCACCACCCGAGCCGCCGTCGCCGAATCCAATGTAGAGGTATCCATCCGGCCCGAAGGCAATGTTGCCCCCGTTGTGGTTGGAGTAATCCTGCTCGAGGCGGACGAGATCCTCGCGCGTACCCGAGTCCAGCGTTAGGCCGCCCGCGTTGACCGTGAAACGCGCGATGACCGACGTCATCGGTGAACCCTCTGTCCAGGAGACAAAGACCTCGCCGTTCACTGCATAGTCCGGATGGAACGCCATACCGAGGAGACCCCCCTCGGAACTGGTATTAAGATTGGTAATCAGGCTCAAGTCGATGAAATCGGCCAGGAAGTTCTGCGTGGCCGGGTCGGCATCGAAAACGCGCACGCGGCCGGTCTTTTCCAGCACAAACCAGCGGCTCGAGTCGCCTGGCGCCTGCAGCATGGCGAGCGGCTGCGAGAAATCGAGGCTGGCGTACTCCCGGGCCAGCTCGACGTCGAGGGAGGCAGCCTGGCGCGCCGGCGCGATGCAGGTCAGATTGGACGGCCTCGCATCGAGACCTGACAGGACGGGCTCCGGTGGCGGCTGGGTTGATATCGACGGTGCCGGGCTGCTCGATGAACCGCAGCCGTGCAGCCCGAACGCCAGTGCTCCCAACAGCCACTTCGGCCGACTGCGCAATCCCGCGAGTATTCTCGACGTCCTTGTCATCATAGTCGTTCGACCCATCCTATCAGCTGCAAATCCACGCCGCCCCCATTAATATGCCAGGAACGATCCGCCGATTAACGTGCGCGAAAAGGGGGCTGACGATGAAAAGGCTGCTTGCAATAACGATTCTGGCGTACGGCTGTGGAGCCGCCGCGGTCTCGCTGGCTCAGGACAATGTCGTTCGTGAAGATGTCGAGGGCATTACCAACTTCGCTCATATAGAAACGACGGTCGCCTGCGCAGGTGCCATCACGCCCGAGTCGGTTGCGGAGATCAAGCGGATGGGGTTCAGCTCCATCATCAATCTGCGCCGGGCATCGGAGCAAGGTGCCAATATCGAAGCTGAGGCTGCGGCCGCCGAAACGGCCGACATTCGATTCTTTCACCTGCCCTTCGGCGGGAATCCACTCGACCCGGGCGTCGCCGATCAATTCCTCGAGGTGATCACCGCTGCCGATACGGAACCCGCCTTTATCCATTGTGCCGGCGGCGGTCGCGCCGCCATGATGTGGATGCTCAAACGCGTCGTCGTCGACGCATGGGATGTCGATCGCGCGCTCGAAGAAGCGACTGCGCTCGGCCTGCGGCCGGAGAGTCAGCTACGGGATTTTGCACTCGAGTACATCGCGGCGCGGTCGGGCTGAATAGGGCAGCAGCGGGGGCGCCACTCGACTTTGGGTCGCATTGTCTGCAGGTCCGATCGACCTGCTAGAGTCCCCGCTACTGCCGTCTGCGCCGGTGCCAATGGTTCCTCTCAAGCCAGGTCGAACCGGTCGGCGTTCATGACCTTGACCCACGCAGCAACGAAGTCTTGGACGAACTTCGCTTTGTTGTCGTCCTGAGCATAAACCTCGGCGTAGGACCGCAGAATCGAATTAGACCCGAACACGAGGTCCAGTCTCGTTGCCGTCCACTTCAACTGGTCGGTCCCGCGATCGCGGATTTCATAGAGCCCGTTGCCAACAGGCTTCCAGGCGTTCGCCATATCGGTCAGATTGACGAAGAAATCGTTGCTCAAAACGCCCTCGTTCTCGGTGAACACGCCGTGTCGGGTTCCCGCATGGTTTGTGCCTAACACGCGCATGCCGCCGACGAGCACGGTCATCTCGGGCGCCGTCAGCCCCATCAGCTGCGTGCGATCGAGCATCAACTCCTCGGCGTCCACAACATAGTCCTGCT
>JASFSD010000397.1:0-3238 GCA_050114575.1 Gammaproteobacteria bacterium
ACGGATATCGAATTTTGCCAGGGATTGCTCGAGGAAACGGGTCTCGCTCTCGTGCCGGGCTCCGCGTTCGGAGCCCCGGACCATATGCGCATATCGTTTGCAGCTTCGCAGGCGACACTCGCCGACGCCCTTGGACGCTTGTCGGAGTTTGTCAGCACTTAGGCTCGTTTCGATCGCGCGATTCTAAGCCATTGAGTTGTCGCGACTTATGGTTGGGTGTTCTTGACTTGACCCCTGCCTTGCCAGAGAATGCGCGAGCTTTCGCAGCTTTCCCCGGTAGCTCAGTTGGTAGAGCGGTTGACTGTTAATCAATTGGTCGCTGGTTCGAGTCCGGCCCGGGGAGCCAGTTAAAAAAACAGGGCCAGGCCGTCGGGGAATACTGCCTGGCCCTGTTGCATAGGTGAGCAGCAATGCTCACCACCCTTCGCAAGGTCCCGAGACGCTCGACTCGGGTCGCCGCGTCCCTGCGGCTACATTAATCGAGCATCCCTGCCACTGAGGCGACTCGTCGTCAGGCGTCGAGTCGCCTGCCGGTACTGCCGGTCCGTGGCAATACCGTCGATTCCAGATCGTGGTTCAAATTTATGCCGCGCATCGGGGCGTAGCAACGTGTCGCCGGAATGCGACGGATGCCGTCGTCGATCAGGGGAATCCGGCTAAGGCCGGGCGGCGTTCGAAAGGGCGAAACGGGACTCAGGGAGCCTGATCGTCCAACGCATCGAGACTCTCGACATACTCCAGCCCTTCATCGGCAAGGCGCGACCGCATGTTGTAGAGGTCGAGCCCGAGTTCGCCGGACTTCAATCGGGCCCGTTTGGAATCTTCGTTGGCGACGCGCGCCCGAGCGGCCTCGAGCACGGTTGCTGCCGCCTTGCGGGGCACGACGACAACGCCATCATCGTCTGCGAGTACGACGTCGCCCGGCACCACATGGACACCGGCGACGACGACCGGCACGTTGACGGCACCGAGTGTCTCCTTGACGGTCCCTTTGGCCGAAATCGCCTTGCTCCAGACGGGAAACTGCATCTCCGTCAGATCGAGGACATCTCGCACACCTGCATCGATAACGAGCCCGCGCGCGCCTCGCGCCATAAACGACGTTGCGAGCAGATCGCCGAACATCCCGTCTGTGTTCGGCGCGCTCAAACCGACAACGACGATATCGCCAGGCTGGATGAGCTCGGCAACGACATGCATCATCCAGTTGTCGCCCGGATGCGCGATGACGGTTGCTGCGCTGCCCGAGATACGCGCACCTGGGTAGATTGGACGCATGTAGGGCTGCAGTAAGCCGACACGACCCTGAGCTTCGTGCACGGTGGCGACGCCAAGCTTTCCGAGCTCATCGACAACGGCGCGCGGCGCGCGCTCGAAATTCCGAACTGCAACTGTCTTCACAAACTCCCCCTATCGATCCCGATGACTTCGGGCGAAGCAGATTCATTGGTCTTATACTGCGCGCGATTATAGATCAGATATCAGGCACGAAAGCGCTCATGACTAATCCTCTGTCAGGTATTCGGGTCATCGACATGACCGAAGCACTAGCCGGTCCGTATTGCTCAATGATCCTGGGAGATCTCGGCGCCGACGTCGTGAAAGTCGAGCGCCGCGGTTCCGGCGACCAGACACGTAGCTGGGGGCCGCCATTTCTCGATGGGGAGAGCGCCTATTTTCTCTCCGTTAACCGCAATAAGCGCGGCATCGCGCTGGACATCAAGCGTGATGACGACCTCCAGGCACTGCATCGGCTCATCGAGGGTGCCGACATATTCCTGACCAATAACCCGAAGATGGAGTCTCTGCGGCGGGCCAGATTGGATCCGCCTGCGTTGCGCGACATCAACGAACGCCTGATATACGTCGCAATCAGCGGATATGGCCACTCAGGGCCGAAAGCCGGCCGCGGCGGCTACGACATCATCGCCCAGGGAGAAGCCGGTCTGATGGCTCTGACAGGAGAACCCGACGGGCCGCCCAGCCGATTTCCAACGCCGATGGCGGACATCTCCGCGGGTATCTATGCGACGATCGGGACGCTCGCCGCGCTCTATACGCGTGATGCTCGCGCAGACGCGGGCAACCGCGGTCAGTTTCTCGATATCGCCCTGGTCGATGCACAAACCACCTGGCTTGCGAATCTGGCTGGCAACTACTTCGCGACCGGCGAGCGACCGGCGCGAATCGGCAATGAGCACCCGACCATCACGCCCTATCAGCCGGTCCGGGTAAAGGACCGTGACATGATGGTCGCCGTGGGCAACGATCGGCTTTGGGAAAAATTTTGCGCGGTACTGGGCGTTGCAGACACGTTGATGCGTGACCCGCGATTTTCCACCAATCCGGCGCGCAATGCGTCGCGTGAAACGCTCATGAGCCTGCTCGCACCGATTCTCGAGCAGCGCACGGCAGATGAATGGATCGAGGCGCTCGCCCGTGTCGGCGTTCCGGCCGGGCCGATTAATTTTCCGGACGAAACGCTATCGGATCCGCATACCAGGGCCCGGAAAATGATCGTCGAGCTCGAGCACCCCGCCATTGGTCCGATTCGCTCACTCGCCTTCCCGGTGCACTTCGAGCATTCGGGGCCGACTTACCGACGGTATCCACCTCGGCTGGGCGAACACAACGATGAGATTCTTGAGGAGCTGAAACCCTGAATCGCTTTCCGGCTAATCGGGGCGAACGGTTTCGAGGTATCGATTGAAGTCAGGGCCCAGTTCGGGGTGTCGCAGTCCGTACTCTACCGTCGCGCGAAGATAGCCGAGCTTACTGCCGCAATCGTAGCGTATGCCTTCGAACGGATACGCATAGACGGCCTCATAATCGAGCAAAGCCGAGATTGCGTCTGTCAGCTGAATCTCTCCGCCGGCTCCGCGCCCGGTTGACTGCAGCAGGTCGAATATTTTCGGCGTCAATACGTATCGGCCTACGACGCCAAGATTCGACGGCGCGTCGGCGGGATCGGGTTTCTCGACGATACTCGCAATCTGCATGTCTTTGGTGTCGTCCTTCAACGCGACGATTCCGTAACTACCCGTCTTGTCGGCCGGCACGGTCTCGACAGCCAGAACGCTGGATCCATGAACGGCAAACTGCTCGCGCATCTGACTCAGCACGCCGATCTCGCTGTGAATCAGGTCATCGGCCAGATGCACGTAAAACGGCTCGTCTCCGACGACCGGCCGAGCGCACAGGACGGCGTGCCCAAGACCCAGCGGCGTTCCCTGGCGCA
>JASFSD010000398.1:0-3237 GCA_050114575.1 Gammaproteobacteria bacterium
TGAGAGTTTATCTGAGGTATTGAGGGGCGTTGGCCTCGAACCGTTCCGGTCGCGTGCCGTGCGCCACCTGTCTGCCGGGCAAAAGCGCCGTGCAGCGCTAGCTGCACTCAGGCTCAGCGGCGCCCGACTCTGGCTGCTCGACGAGCCTTTGACCAACCTCGACAGTGCCGGGCGCGAGCTCGTCGCCCGCTGGCTCAATGGGCATCTCGATGCCGGCGGGACGGCCGTGGTCGCCACCCACCTGGCTGCCGGTCTCGAGCGGCCCGGCGCGCTGCTCGTGGAGCTTTGATCCATGCCGTTCAAGTCCTTCAAGCTGATTCTGGCACGCGACCTGAAGCTCGCCTTCCGCCGCGTCAGCGAATGGGGGAATCCGCTGCTGTTCTTCATCGCGATCACGGGTATGTTTCCGCTGGCGCTCTCGCCGGATCGGCTGACCATGGCAGCCGGGGAAGGGGAGCTCTACGGCCTGCAGAGCGTGGGAATAGGCGTCCTCTGGATGGCCGCTTTGCTGTCTTCGCTCATGGGGCTCGACCGGCTCTTTTTGAGTGACGTCGAAGACGGCAGCATGGAGCAGCTCGTGCTCAGCCCGGCCCCCCTGCTGAGCATCGTCTATGGCAAGCTGGCGGCACACTGGCTCGTGAGCGCGCTGCCATTGATTTTTCTCGTCCCGGTCCTCGGCTTTGTCTACCAGCTGCCACCGCTGGCACTCGGGATGCTGGCATTTGCCGTTTTCCTCGCGACGCCGACCCTGACTGTGCTCGTTGCCATCGGTGCGGCGCTGACAGTAAACATCAGAAGTGCGGCAGCCGTGGTTGGCCTGGTCGTGCTGCCGCTCTGCAGTCCCATCCTGATCTTCGGTGCGCGGGCCACCGTGCTGGCTTTGGACGGCGAGGTGGCCGCCGGCCCGTTATACTTGCTGACCTCGCTGGCGTTCCTGGCTATGAGTCTCGGACCCATCGCGATCGCTGCGGCCGTCAGGGTGGGTCTTGAGTAGTCCGAGGTTCAAATGAAGCTTCCGCGCTGGTTTCACCGGTTTGGATCGCCGCCATACGTGTTCAATCTGGCGAATGCGATAGCGCCCTGGCTCGGGTGGCTCGCGCTGGTCGCAATCGGCGTCGGCGCCTACTGGGGGCTGTTCGTCGCGCCGCCCGACTTCCGCCAGGGCGAGGTCTACCGGATCATTTACATTCATCCGCAGTCGGCGTACGTCGGCATGATGGCTTACACGCTGATGGCCGTGTCGGCCGGGATCGGCTTCATCTGGCGCATCAAGCTGGCCCACGCCGTCGCCGTCAGCGCGGCGCCGATCGGGGCGTCGTTTACATTCTGCGCCCTCGTCACGGGCGCGATCTGGGGCCGGCCGACCTGGGGTACCTACTGGGAGTGGGGCGACCCGCGGCTCATGTTCGAGCTGCTCCTGCTGTTCCTGTTTCTCGGCTATCTGGCATTGCGCGCAGCCTTCGACGATCGGGACAAGGCGGACCGCGTCAGCGCCGTGCTCGCTGTCGTCGGCGTGGTCAACGTGCCCATCATTCATTACTCCGTCATCTGGTGGAATACGCTGCACCAGGATCCGACGGTCTCGGACCTGACCGAGGCTCCGTCGATGGACACGTCGATGCTCGTGCCGTTCCTGATCATGGTGGCGGGATTCACCGTGCTGTTCTACTGGCTGCTGCTTAGGCGTCTGCAGGCGGAGATCATCGAGCGCGAGCGGGGCACCCGGTGGGTTACGAACCTGGCCCGCGAGGGAGTAGGATGAGCGATATCTGGTTCATGGACGGCAACGGCCCCTACGTCTGGGTCGCGTACGGCATTACACTGGTGGTCGTGCTATGGAACGCCTGGTCGGCCCGCGTGCGATTGAAGCGGAATCTCAAGAATCTCGGGCTGGAACCCACCCGGGAGGAACCTGCGCGGCGACCGAAGGTCAGTCAACTGTAGGTTTAGAGTGAAGAAGGATCTATGAAGGCGCGCAAGCAGCGAATGCTATTCATCGGAGCCGTCTGCGTCGGACTCCTGGTCGCGGCAGGTTTTGCCTTTCAGGCCTTCAATTCGAGCCTGCTGTACTACCACAGCCCGACCCAGGTGCTGGGCGGGGAAGCGCCGGTCGAGCGCCAGTTCCGCCTTGGGGGGCTCGTCGTCGAGGACAGCGTCAAACGCATGCCCGGCAGCCTGACAGTTCATTTCGAGGTGACGGATCTCGCGAACACCATCCCGGTCGAGTACACGGGCGTATTGCCGGACCTCTTCGACGAAGGTCAGGGCGTGGTGACCCACGGCCGCCTGCAGGACGACGGCCACTTCGTCGCCGACCGTGTTCTGGCCAAGCACGATGAGAACTACATGGCACCCGAGGTTGCCGAGTCCCTGAACCGCGGCGGAGGGGGCTACGGGGAGGCGCCTCGGTGATACCGGAGCTCGGACAATTCGCGCTGGTTCTCGCGGTGTGCATGGCGTTATGTCAAGCAGTTCTGCCCCTCGCCGGCGCATCGACCGGCCGCACCGACTGGATGGTCATGGCCCGGCCGGCGGCGATCGGGCAGTTCGTGTTCGTCGCGATCGCCTACGCGATCCTAACCCATGCCTTTCTGAACAACGACTTCAGCCTGCTCTACGTGGCGCAGAACTCGAATACCGCGCTACCTTTCGCCTACAAGTTTGCCGCAGTCTGGGGCGGTCATGAGGGCTCGCTCCTGCTCTGGAGCCTGATGCTGTCGCTCTGGACGCTCGCTGTCGCCAACAGCGGCCGCGGCCAGCCACTGGAGTTTTCGAGCCGTGTCATTGGCGTCCTCGGCATTGTCAGTGCCGGTGTTCTGCTATTCACCTTGCTGACCTCGAATCCTTTCGATCGTCTGTTGCCGCGTGCCATCGACGGCGCGGATCTGAATCCTCTGCTACAGGACCCGGCGATGGTGGCACACCCGCCGATGCTCTACATCGGCTATGTCGGCATGGCCGTGCCTTTCGCCTTCGCTGTCGCCGCGCTTTTGGCTGGCAAGCTCGACCGTGACTGGGCGCGCTGGACGCGGCCGTGGACTATCGGTGCCTGGTTGTTTCTGACCGGCGGCATCGCCCTCGGCAGCTGGTGGGCCTACTACGAGCTCGGCTGGGGCGGCTGGTGGTTCTGGGATCCAGTCGAGAACGCGTCGTTCATGCCCTGGCTCGTCGGGACGGCCTTGATTCACTCCCTCGCCGTCACCGAGCGCCGCGGAATATTCAAGAGCTGGACGGTCC
>JASFSD010000399.1:0-3227 GCA_050114575.1 Gammaproteobacteria bacterium
GGCCAAACCCAGGCCGAGGCCCGTTCGGGCCTGCGGCACGTCACGCTGGCCGACCTGATACAGGCGATCGAACACTCTGGGCAGATCGCTCTGCGCTATTCCGCAACCGGTATCACTGACTGCAACCTGGATCCGCCAGTCACTCATGACCCGAGCAGATACGGTAACCAGCCCCCCGTCGTCGGTAAATTTGAGCGCGTTCGTCAAAAGATTGCTGATGACCTGACGAACCCGGTGTGGATCCATATCCAGCAGCGGCAGCTGCTCGTCCAGTTTCTGGCCGATAACGATATTTTTTCGTTTCGCGAGCGCAGAAACTGCAGCCACACATCGGGCAACCTGCTCCGGCATGCCGGTTCTCGACTTATGCAATTCGAGCCTGCCCGTGTCGATTCTTATGCTCTCGATCAGATCATTAAAATGACCGGCCAGCTCATCACAACTGTCCATCGCCAGCGCAAGCATACGTGTCTGCTCGGCTGAGACTTCGCCGATGACGCCATCCATAACGAGCGAAACGAATTCTCGCGCCGCCGCGAGCGGGGTCTTCATTTCATGCGACATGACATGACAAAAGCGTTGAATCTGCTCGTTTTTCTCGGTGAGCTTCACATTCGTCTGCTCGAGCTCGATATTGCGCTCGACGAGCAGGCGGTGCAGCTGCGCCTTGTCGACGGCGTTTTGTATTGCCCGATGCAGCGAGGCGGAATTGACGTCCTGCTTCGCCAGGTAATCGGCAACCCCGGCATGCAGCGACTCCAGAAGCACCTCCTGCGAGCAGGTGTCCGTCAGCATGATGATCGGAACGCTCGGGTCAGGCTCGGGCTGCAGCGTCCGCATCACGACGGTGCCCGTCGTGTCGGGCAGCCTGTAATCCACGAGCACGCAGTCCAGATCACCGAGCTGGTACCTCAGCTCGGCCTCACTGCCGGTTGCAGCGAACAGGAGCTCGTAGTGAACCGGCGCGTTTCTCAGGGCACGCGCGCACAGCTTGCGAAAAACGTCGTCACCATCGACGATCAACACACGTAAGGAGTTGATTACACTCGTTTCCTGGCGATTGTCGGTTTGCGGATGCACGCCAGAAGCATACGGCGATATTACATAATATTTGGTGACGCAACTCTCATTTCGGATCGGCCTGATGCCGCAGAGTCACGCAGTAATGTACTGCAGCCCAGGGAAATCCAGATGACTCGCACCGTAGTATCCGATCAGTCCAACGCCCCCGGTCATGGCAAGCAGAATGCCCGCAGGGAGCGAGCTGCTTTCGCGCATACCTCAGGCTGGAACGCCGCGCGAATACACGGCGCGTATGATATATCCGCCGGATCGCTCGTCGAGTTCGAGTTCCAGCTGACCCCGTTCTCGTGCTTCTTCCAGCAGCTCGCTGAAAGATTCGAACCCGTAATAGCTCTCGTTGAAACCCGGGCGCCGCCGTTTGAGCGTCTGCTTCACCATCGATCCCCAGAGCTTTTCTGCATCGCCTCGCTCACTCGCGAGCGCTTCGGCTGTCTCGATCGCAAGATCGATGCCTTCCTGTTTGAGATCGTTCTTCGGTTTCTGGGCCGCCTTTTTCCTCCCGGTTCGAGGCCTGGCTCCCGTTCTGGACTTCCGCTTGCGCTCTTCTTCACGAATCAGATCATCGTAGTAGATAAACTCGTCGCAATTACTCATCAGCAGATCTGACGTCGAGTTCTTGACGCCGACACCGATAACGGTCTTCGCGTTCTCGCGCAGCTTGCTGACCAGCGGAGAAAAATCGGAGTCGCCACTGATAATGACGAAACTAGTGACGTGCGACTTCGTGTAGCAAAGGTCGAGGGCGTCGACGACCATCCGTATGTCTGCGGAATTCTTCCCTGATTGCCTGACATGAGGAATATCGATGAGCTCGAATGCAGCCTCATGCATGACCGCTTTGTAGTCCTTGTAGCGCTCCCAGTCGCAGTACGCCTTCTTGACGACGATACTGCCCTTGACGAGCAGCCGCTCGACGACCTTGTGTATATCGAACTTTGCGTACTGCGCATCTCGGACACCCAGCGCGATGTTCTCGAAGTCGCAAAATAGCGCAAGTTTCTGATCGGGCGTACTTACCATAGGCGCATATTGACGTGCCGAGCCCTGGCGCGCAAACTTCCCGTGACCTAAGGGGTGGCGAGTTCGCCTGAGACACCGATGTGTGGACCCTTTGAACCTGATCCGGATCATACCGGCGTAGGAATAGGAATTCGTTTCTCGGCGACTCCGCACTTCCCCGGCATGGTCCATTCGCAGTTCTGCGCAGATGCAGACCCGAGGAATATGCCATGCACAAAACGACTCTCTTCTGCCTCGGCATTGCCGTACTCAGCCCTGCGCTACACGCGCAGGATGCCCAACTCGAGGAAATACTGGTATTCGGGGAACTTCGCGACACTGCGCTCGACGAACTTCCGGCCAGTGTCTCGGTCATCGACTCGGGCAGTGTTTCCAGGCGCAGCGCAAGACACCTGGAGGATGCCCTCGCACTGAGCGCTAACGTAAACGTTGCAAGTGGCGCCTCGCGCAGCCGGTTCTTTCAGATTCGCGGTATCGGAGAACGCGGTCAATTCATCGAGCCGCTCAACGCTTCAGTCGGCGTGCTCATCGACGGTGTCGATCTTTCGAACGCGGCAGCGGCAGCCACGTTGTTCGATGTCGAGCAGATCGAGATATTTCGTGGTCCGCAGGGAACCCGTTACGGTGCGAACGCGCTCGCCGGCCTGATCAACATACGCACGCGGTCGCCAGGCGAGCGCAGGGAGGCGGAGATCGGCATCGACATCGCAAATTACGACGCGGCGACGATTTTCGGGACGATGTCCGGACCCATTGGCGATCAGCTTGGCGGTCGGCTCGCATTCCAGCACCATCGAAGCGATGGCTTCATGGACAACACATATCTGGGATCAAAGCGTACGAACAGGCGAGACGAAACCTCCGTTCGAGGCAAGCTGCGCTGGGAGGCGAACGACGCACTGTCTTTCGACGCCATGCTCGGACTCGTCGATGTCGACAACGGATACGACGCTTTCTCGCTCGATAACGATCGCCTGACGCGCTCCGACCAGCCGGGCCGGGATGCCCAGGACACGGCGCTCGGCTCACTCGCGGCAAGCTGGAACGCGACGGACCATATATCGATCGAGGCCACGCTGGGTCTGACCGAAAGCGACAGCGTCTATGGGTATGACGAAGACTGG
>JASFSD010000400.1:0-3213 GCA_050114575.1 Gammaproteobacteria bacterium
AACTGACCGAGCCCATCGCCGAAATTCCGGCGCCGCTCCTGACTTACCAGCTCGAGATCGCCAACGACGGACAGGAAGTCGTATACACCTACGACACTCACGCCGAGCGCACCGGCATCACCTCGTTGCTCGCCGCGCTGAATCAGGAAGGTATTTCGTTCAACGACCTGCACACGACACAGAGCTCGCTCGAGGACATCTTCGTGGGCCTGGTATCGAACAACGCATGAACTGGTACGCCGTAAGAGCGATCTACCTGTACGAGATGGCGCGCACCTGGCGCACCATCGGCCAGAGCATCATTTCGCCAGTGCTCTCGACCAGTCTTTACTTCGTCGTCTTCGGTGCCGCAATCGGCTCGCGAATCGATTCGATCGAAGGAATCAGCTACGGCGCTTTTCTCGTGCCCGGGCTGATCATGTTGTCGCTGCTGACACAGGCCCTGTCGAACGCATCTTTCGGTATCTACTTCCCACGCTTCGTCGGCACCATCTACGAGGTGTTGTCAGCGCCGATCTCGCACGTCGAAATCGTGCTCGGCTACGTCGGTGCCGCCGCCACCAAGGCCATCATGCTCGGACTCATCATCATGGCTACGGCGAAAATTTTCGTCTCCTACGAAATTGCCCATCCGCTCATGATGCTGTTCTTCCTGCTGCTGACCGGCATCGCGTTCGCCATGCTCGGGTTCATCATCGGAATCTGGGCCGACAGCTTCGAGCAGCTGCAGATCGTGCCGCTGTTGATCGTCACACCGCTGGCCTTTCTCGGCGGCAGCTTCTACTCTATCTCCATGCTGCCTCCTCTCTGGCAAACGATTACCCTGTTCAACCCGGTGGTCTATCTCATCAGTGGATTTCGATGGAGCTTTTACGAAACCGCCGACGTCAGCGTTACCGTGAGCATTCTTATGACCTGTGTCTTTCTCGGAATCTGCCTGACCGTGATTGCCTGGATATTCAAGACCGGTTACCGATTGCGCAGCTGATGGCCAGACCGATCGCAGCCTTCGCAATGCTGGCGGCCCTGGTTCAGGGCCCGGTTTCGGCGCAGGACATCGCGCTCTCCTACACCGCGGCCCAGGCCGATGCAGGCGCAACACTCTACGCCACGGGCTGCGCCAATTGTCACGGCGCGAATCTCGATGACGGCGCTCTCGGCGCGCCGCTCAAGGGTCCGAGCTTCATGCAGACCTACGGCGGCACCAGCGCAGCAGCTCTGTTCGAGATTACGCAAACCACCATGCCCCAGGTCAGTCCGGGCTCACTGTCCCCCGCAGCGTATGCGAACCTCGTCGCGTTCATCCTGCGTGAGAACAACGTCGTCGCCGGCGAGACGCCCCTGCCGACCGACTATGCCAGCCTCGAGCGAATGCAGATTCCGGCCGGCGGCTTCAGCTTCATGGCGTTTTCGCCCTATCAGGCCAAGCCCGACGTCGATCTGCCGCGCTCGCTCGACGACTTCACGCCCGTCACCGACGAATCGATCATCGCTCCGCCAGCCGGGGACTGGCTCACCTGGCGGCGAAGCTACGATGCCCACGGCTTCAGTCCGCTGAGCGAAATCAACACGCGCAACGTCGACGACCTCAGGCTGGTCTGGAGCTGGACCATGCCCGCCGGGTCGAACGAAAGCGTGCCGCTGGTGCGCGACGGCACCATGTTCGTCTACGGCTACGGCGACACGGTTCAGGCGCTCGACGCCGCGACCGGCGATCTGCTCTGGGAATACCGGCATCAGCTCGAAACCGGTGCCTCGCCGTTCCACAAGCGTGCTCTCGCACTGCACGGGGAGCACGTCTTCATCGGCACGTCGGACACGCGCGTCGTCGCACTCGACGCGACAACGGGAGACCTCGTCTGGGCCACGCGCGTGGGCGACTTCAGGCAGAGCGAGACGATCAATGGCGGGCCGCTGGTCGCAGAAGGCACGGTCATGATCGGCACGACGGCGACCGGCGTTGCGGCCAAGCGCGGGGGCCCGAAGATTGTCGGCCTGGATGCCACGACCGGCGAAGTGCTCTGGAATGTGAACACGATTCCGCGCCCGGGCGAACCCGGTGGCGACAGCTGGAATGGTGTGCCATGGGAAGAGCGGACCGGCGCCTCGATCTGGACTGCGGGCAGCTACGATCCAGGCACCGGGCTCGCCTACTTCGGCACGGGAAACACTTACGATACCGGCCCGCTGCTGGTCCCCGATGATGACCCGGCGACGACGAACGACGCGCTCTACACGAATTCGACGCTCGCCATCGAGCCGACTACCGGAGAGCTCGTCTGGGCGTTTCAGCACTTTCCGAACGACCAGTGGGACCTCGACTGGGCATTCGAGCGCCAGCTTCTCGACCTCGACATCGACGGCAGGCAGCGGCGCGTTTCGCTGACATCGGGCAAGATCGGGATCTACGAAGGCGTAGACGCCGAGACCGGCGAGTTTCTGTTCGCAATCGACCTCGGCCTGCAGAACATCGTCTCGGAAATCGACACTCGCACCGGTGCAAAGACGATCAACCGGGAGACGCTCCCGGGCGACGGCGGCATTCAGCTCGTCTGCCCTCACGGCGCCGGAGCCAAGAACTTTCTGCCGGCGTCGCTCGATCAGAGCCGGAACATCCTCTACGTCCCGCTCAACGAAGCCTGCATGGACGTCTTCCCGGTGCCGGGCGGCGGCCGCGGCGCACTGTCGTCAGGCGTCAACTGGGGTATCCGGCCGCGGCCCGACAGCGACGGCAATTTCGGCCGTCTGCAGGCGATCGATCTGGCCACCGGTGACAATGCCTGGGTCGTGCGGCAGCGGGCACCGCAGACTTCCGGCGTGCTGGCGACGGCTGGCGACCTCGTGTTCGCAGCGTCACTGGATCGGTTCATTCGCGCCTACGATGCACGCGACGGTCGCGTGCTCTGGGAGAGCCGCCTCAACGATGTCTCGAGCTCGAGCCCCGTCAGCTACAGCGCGGATGGGCGCCAGTTCATCGCTGTCCCGGTTGGCCAGGGCGGCTTTCACGCGTCGAGCTTCGTCCCGCTCGTGCCCGAGCTCACGAGCCCGCGCAATCGCGGCGCCGCCGTGTTCGTGTTCGCCCTTCCCGAATGACCCGCTCCTGAACCTGAACTTTTCTGGCGCAGATGGCTCTGGCGCCGGGATTCCTGTATTTTTTCTCGTAGCGAAATTCAATACGGTGGGGGGTTTATGAGCTTGACGATTCGCGCCGCG
>JASFSD010000401.1:0-3212 GCA_050114575.1 Gammaproteobacteria bacterium
GGTCCGGGAACTCGATCGGGCCCGTCGTCCTGCTCTGCGCATGCTGGGCAGCCAGGTGCTGCGTCTCGGTCTCGTCCTCGGCGTGTTATATCTCATCATTGTCTACGGAGGCTGGCAGCATCTGCTGGCCGCCCTCCTCGGCTTTACCGTGCTTCGCGTCGTCGTCATTCGCAGGATCCGGCCGCGACCTGCGCAGGAGCCCTCGGATACATGACCATCAGCCCGGACAGTGTCGTCTTCTGGCAATGGGGCCCGTTCTCGCTGAACGGCACGATCGTCTTCACATGGGTGGTCATGGCGCTGCTGACGGCTATTGCCTGGCTGATCACGCGGCGGCTGTCCACAGGGATCGAGTTCTCCCGCTGGCAAAATCTCCTGGAGGTCCTTGTCACGGGCATTCGTGACCAGATCCGCGAGCTGAGCCATCAGGACCCCGGCCGATATCTGCCGTTCGTCGGTACGCTGTTTCTGTTCATCGCCATGGCCAATCTGCTGAATGTCGTACCGGGATACATGGCCCCGACCGGCTCGCTGTCGACCACGACCGCGCTGGCCATCTGCGTGTTCTTCGCCGTGCCCATCTTCGGCATCGCCTACGAAGGTCCGCTGACCTATCTTCGGCACTACGTCAGGCCGACCTGGCTCATGCTGCCGTTCAACGTCATCGGCGAGATCTCGCGCACGATCGCGCTGGCCGTGCGTCTCTACGGAAACATTATGAGCGGCACCGTTATCGTGGCCATCCTGCTCGGCCTGACCCCGTATTTCTTCCCCATCGTCATGCAGCTGCTGGGCTTGCTCACCGGCATGATCCAGGCCTACATATTCGCCGTGCTGGCTATGGTCTACATCGCTTCGGCGACGTCCGCTCACCGGCTCACCGAGCAGTCTGCGGGCCGCAACGAAACACCGGAAAACTGAACAAGGAAACGATCATGGAACCCATCTCGATCATTGGCATGATATCGATCGTCACGGCCGGCCTGACCATCACAATCGGGTCTATCGGCCCCGCGCTGGGCGAGGCGCGGGCCGTGGCTCAGGCTTTGAGTGCCATCGCGCAGCAGCCGGACGAGGCCGGAACGATTACGCGAACGCTGTTCGTTGGCCTGGCCATGATCGAGTCCACGGCGATCTATTGCTTCGTCGTGGCGATGATTCTGATATTCGCAAATCCCTTCTGGGGGTATGTCACCGGACCGGCCGCGGGCTGAGCCATGCAGATCGACTGGATCACAGTCTCGGCGCAGATCGTCAACTTCCTGCTGCTGATCTGGCTGCTGAAGCGGTTTCTCTATGCGCCCGTCATGCGGGCGATGGAGCGCAGAGAGCAACGCATCGCCGAGCGACTGCACGAGGCCGGGCAGCGCGAGGCGGCCGCCGACCAGGCAGCCGACGAGCACCACAGAAAGAGCGAACAGCTCGAACGGGAGCGCGACGCAATCCTGGCCGAGGCCAGGCACGCAGCCGAGACGCTGAAGAAGGAAATGCTCGACGAGGCACGTGCGAGCGTGGAGGAAGCGCGCACGAGCTGGCAGCGCCAGGTTCAGCAGGAGAAACAGGAGTTCCTGGACAACCTGAGCCGCCAGGCATCGCAGACAATTCATGCGATCGCGCGCAAGGCCCTGGGCGACCTGGCGGATGCCGAACTCGAGGAGCAAATCGTCCGTACGTTCATCGAGCGGCTCAAAGGTCTCGCCAGAAGCACGCGCAAAGCGATGGCCGAGACCGTCGACGGCGTGCGCATCGCGAGCACGTTCGAGCTCGATCCCGCGGTGCGAGGTCGACTCACGCGCGCTGTGCACGAATGCATAGCCGACGGCCTGGACGTCAGCTACGCGCACGCGCCGGAACTGCTCTGCGGCATCGAGATCACGAGCGGCGGTCGGCGGCTGAGCTGGAATCTGGCGAATTACCTCGATGAGCTCGGCGCTCGCATCGAGGACACCCTGAACCCGACGGAAACGGCGCCGGCGGTGAACTGAAGCCATGCTTTCGGAGGCGTTGCACGATGCCATGAATGCGGTGCTGAGCGCCATCGAGCACGGCGGCGGCGGGTTGCAGGTGCGTGAAACCGGCACGGTGCTGGATGTGGGCGGCGGAGTCGCCCGCATTGGCGGGCTGCCGAGCATCAGGTCGGAGGAACTGATTCGGTTTCCGGACGGCGTGCTCGGTATCGCCGTGAATCTGGAAGCCGAGAACATCGGCGTCATTCTTCTCGGCGACAGCGACAAGCTGGCTGCGGGCATAGAGGTCAGCGCCCTGGGGCACGAAGCCGACGCACCTGTCGGCGAAGAGCTGCTTGGCCGTGTGATTGACGCCACGGGACGAGTGCTCGATCGGGGCAGGCCCCTGCGTTTCACCGCGAGGCTGCCGATCGAGCGGGCTGCCCCGGCGATCATCGATCGTGCTCCGGTCACGGTGCCGCTCGAGACAGGCATCAAGGCGATCGACGCACTGATCCCCATCGGGCGCGGCCAGCGTGAGCTCATCGTGGGAGATCGCCAGACCGGCAAGACGTCGGTGGCTGTCGATACCATCATCAACCAGCGCGACAAGGGCGTGATCTCGATCTATTGCGCTATCGGGCAGCGCGGCACAGCCGTGGCCCGCGTGGTCGATACGCTGCGAACCCACGGCGCCCTCGATAACACGATCGTCGTAGTGGCCTCGGATGACAATCCGCCGGGGCTGCGCTTCGTCACGCCGTATGCCGCGACAACCATGGCCGAATACTTCATGGAGCGCGGTCACGATGTGCTCATTGTCTACGACGACCTGACGCGGCATGCCCGGGCCTACCGGGAGCTGTCGCTGCTGCTCGGGCGGCCGCCCGGCCGCGAAGCCTACCCGGGCGACATTTTTTATATTCACTCCCGTCTGCTCGAGCGCGCCACGCACCTGCGCAGCAATCGCGGCGGTGGATCGCTGACAGCGCTGCCGATCATCGAGACAAAAGGCCAGGATATCTCGGCCTACATCCCGACCAACCTCATCTCGATCACCGATGGGCAGATCTATCTCTCACCCACGCTGTTTCACAAAGGCCTGCTGCCGGCCATCGACGTGGGAAAGTCCGTCTCGCGCGTCGGCGGCAAGACGCAATACCCCGCGTATCGCAGCGTCGCCGGAGACCTGAGGCTCTCCTACTCGCAATTCGAAGAGCTGGAAACCTTTGCGCGCTTCGCGACGCGGCTCGACGAAGAAACGCG
>JASFSD010000402.1:0-3207 GCA_050114575.1 Gammaproteobacteria bacterium
CGATCGCCTCGGCTTCTTCGCGCTGGCCCGCCCGGGCCGCATCGCACAAAGCCCGGATTGCCGCCGGCGCCACGTTCGCCGTGACCGAGATGACGCCGTCGCCGCCCGCGAGCATGAACTCGCGCGAAGTCGCGTCGTCACCGCTGAGGAGAACGAAGTCGGGGCCGCTGCCGTTCCGGATTTCCGCGACGCGTCCAATTTCGGCTGTCGCTTCCTTGATCCCGACGATGCGCGGATGCGCTGCAAGCTCGATAGCCGTTGCCGGCTTGAGATCGACGGCCGTGCGACCCGGGACGTTGTAGAGAATAACGGGCTGATCGACCGCATCGGCGATGACGCTGTAATGACGCACGAGACCCGCCTGGGTGGGCTTGTTGTAGTACGGCGTGACGATCAGGAGCCCGGCGATCGGCAATCGACAGGCCTCAACCGAGAGCTCGAGCGTCTGCGCCGTCGAATTGGATCCGGTTCCTGCGACGATCGGAATCCGGCCGTCGGCGAGCGCGCAGGACTCTTCGAGGAGCTTCAGGTGCTCGCCGTGGGTCAGAGTGGCCGATTCCCCGGTCGTACCGGCGATGACCAGGGCCTCGGTACCGGAACCGACGTGAAAATCGATCAGGGCAGCCAGCTCGCCGTAATTGACAGCGCCATCCGCGTCCATTGGCGTGACCAATGCAACCATGCTGCCAGTCAACATTAATGCGCTCCGAGCACGAGGGGCCGACGATGGTACTGGCGCCAACATAGAGGCGCAACTTACGAGTCATCCATGTTCAGATCGGGTTAAACTCGAGCCACGAGCCGAGCCAAGCGAGCCCTAAATGGAACAACTCATCGTCATTTCCGCTGTCGGCGGCGAGCCGACTGCAGCGGTAAATGAGCTGTCTCGAATCATCGCCGATTGCGGCGGGAGCATAAAGGAAAGCCGTATGGCGGCGATGGGCTCGGAGTTCGGCATCCTGCTGCTGGTTGCGGGAAACTGGCACACGATCGGGCGGCTCGAACGTGACCTAGGGCGTTTCGGCACCGACGGCGGCATCAAGATGCAGTTCAAGCGGACCGAGCCGAGGCGCATGGGCAAGGAGCTCCTGCCGTACGCCGTCGACGTCGTCGGACTCGACCAGCCCGGCATCGTGCATAACCTGAGCCGCTTCTTCGCGGCGAGAAAGGTCGAGATCGGCGAGGTCTCTTCCCGCAGCTACCCCGCCGCCCACACGGGCGCGCCGATGTTCTCGGTCCAGATGTACGTCAACATTCCGAGCGCCGTCCACATTGCCGGGCTGCGCGAGGAGTTCATGGAGTTCTGTGATCAGCTCAATGTCGATGCCATCATGGAGCCCGTGAAACAGTCATAAGGCAAGGAGAGCGACCATGGCCAAAGTGGAAGTCGGCAAGAAGATCCCGGCATTCAAGGGTGAGGCGACCGGCGGCGCACCGATCGGGTCCAGGGACCTCAAGGGCCAGAAGTACATCCTGTACTTCTACCCCCGGGACAATACGCCCGGCTGCACCGTGGAAAGCAAAGACTTCCGCGACCTGCACTCGAAATTCAAACGCAGGAAGGTGCGCATCGTCGGCATTTCCCGCGACACGCTGAAGTCGCACGAGCGATTCAAGGAAAAGTTCGAATTTCCATTCGAGCTGATCGCCGATCCCGAAGAGACGATCTGCAACCAGTTCGGCGTGATGAAAGACAAGAACATGTACGGCAAGAAGGTTCGCGGCATCGAACGCAGCACCTTTCTGGTCGACGAGAACGGCGTGCTGCTCAAGGAATGGCGCAAGGTCAAGGTGGACGGCCACGCTCAGGAAGTGCTCGACAGCCTCAAGGACTTCTGAAGTGCGTGTTGCCGTCTCCGGAACATCGCGGCAACCTCGAGGTCTTAAAGAGGGGTCAGAGCCCTTTCTGCGAAAGGGCTCTGACCCCTCTTGTCCCTTATACCCAGCGGCGGGCGTTATCGAACAATTGCTGCCAGGGCGAGCACTCGCCCCAGTCGGCCGGATGCCACGAGCACTGCACCGTCCGAAAGACTCGCTCCGGATGCGGCATCATGATCGTGACGCGGCCATCCCGGCTGGCAAGGCCAGCAATACCGTTCGGGGAGCCGTTCGGATTGGCCGGGTAGCGCTCGGCGACGGCGCCTGAGTTCTCGACGAACCGAAGCCCGACGAGCTCACTGTTTGCGCTGGCCTCATAGGCGGGGCTCGCAAACTCGGCGCGGCCCTCGCCATGCGAGCTGACCACGGGCAGCAGAGAACCCGCCATGCCGTCGAGCAGGATGGAAGGCCCTTCCTCGATGGCAACGAGCGAGAAACGCGCCTCGAACTGGTCCGAGCGATTGCGCACGAACCGGGGCCAGGCGTCCGCACCGGGTATCAGCGATTTGAGCGCCGCCAGCATCTGGCAGCCGTTACAGACGCCAAGCGCGAACGTGTCATCGCGCTCGAAGAACGTGGCGAACATGTCGCGAATCCGCTCGTTATAGAGTATCGACTTGGCCCAGCCCTCCCCCGCACCGAGCACATCGCCGTAGGAAAACCCGCCACAGGCGACGAGCCCGCGAAACGCTGCGAGATTCGAGCGACCCGAGATCAGATCGCTCATATGGACATCGTGCGCCTCGAAGCCGGCGCGATCGACCGCAGCCGCCATTTCGCGCTGCCCGTTGACGCCCTGCTCCCGCAGAATCGCGACCCGGGGACGCGTCCCGTTGCCCGGCCGTTTGTTCATAGTCGGCAGCTCGAAGCTCAACCTGACATTCAGTCCCGGATCGGACTCGTCGAGTGTCGTTTCGTAGGCTTCGCGCGCGCAATCGGGGTTGTCGCGAAGCGCCTGCATCCGATACGTGAGCTCGGACCAGACCGCATGCAGCTCGCGGCGCGGACGTCGATAGACCGACTCACCACGGTGCGCAATCGCTATCCCGGCGGCGTCATCTACCCGGACCGCGGCGACAGCTCGCCCCGGGCACCCGTGCCGCTCGAGCAGCGCCGTCACCTGCGCCAGATCGTCCTTTTTCACCTGCAGCACCGCGCCTGGCTCCTCGTTGAAGAGCCAGGCAGTGACATCAGGGACGTCGTCCGGGACCTCGATGTCGAGCCCGACCCGCGACGCAAACGCCATCTCGAGCAGCGTGACGATCAGCCCGCCGTCCGAGCGGTCGTGATAGGCGAGCACGAGCCCGACCGCGCGCAGCTCGCGCTGAG
>JASFSD010000403.1:0-3194 GCA_050114575.1 Gammaproteobacteria bacterium
AGGCGAGAGCGCGCGGATCAATATTGTTTGGAACTGGTTCACCGAGCTCGAGCGGCTCATGCCGCGAGACTGACTTTGGCCCGGGCGTCATCGATCGCGCCAGAATCTTCTGGTGCAATCCGGGTCGAGCTAACCGAGCTGGTTCAGAATCGCGTCGCCGAATTCGCTGGTGCTGAGGCTCGTCTCTCCGGCTATCGCGATATCCCGCGTTCTGGCACCACCAGCCATGGCTGCCGCTACTGCGTCTTCGATCGCCGCAGCGGCCTCGGGAGAATTCAGCGAATACCGCAGCAATAACGCGCCACTCAGAATCGCGCCCGTGGGATTGGCGATACCCTGGCCCGCGATATCGGGGGCCGAGCCGTGGATGGGCTCGTAGAGCCCGAGCGTGCCTTCACCGAGAGAGGCCGATGCGAGCATGCCCATGGAGCCCGGCAGCATCGAAGCCTCGTCGGTGATGATGTCGCCGAACATGTTCTCGGTGACCATGACGTCGAAATCGGCCGGCCGGCTCAGCAGGTGCATTGCGGCGGCATCGACGAGCAGATGCTCGATTTCGAGCTCCGGGAACTCCTCGGCGAAGATGCGTGTCGCGACCTCGCGCCAGAGCCGGGATGTCTCGAGCACGTTGGCTTTGTCGATCGACGTCACCTTGCCCTTGCGGCCTTTGGCCAGATTGCCGGCGACGCGGCAGACGCGCTCGATCTCACCGACGGTGTAGACGCAGGTATCGACCGCGGAATCCGCGGTACGCTTCTTCTCGCCGAAGTAGATGCCGCCCGTGAGCTCGCGCACGATCATGATGTCGACGCCTTCGAGCTTCTCGCGCTTCAAAGGCGACGAGTCGATGAGCTCGGGGATAGTCGCGACCGGCCGCAGATTGGCGAAGAGGCCAAGCGCCTTGCGAATTCCGAGCAACCCTGCTTCGGGTCGCTTGTCGACCGGCACGTCGGCCCACTTCGGTCCGCCGACCGCGCCGAGAAAAACCGCTGCCGCGCCGTCGCAGGCGGCGAGCGTCGCGTCGGGCAGGGGCGAGCCGGCCTCGTCGTACCCGACGCCGCCGATCAGTTCGTGCTGAAATTCCAGATCGAGGCCAAACTTTCTGCTGACTGCCTGCAGGACGCGCTTGGCTTCGGCTGCGACCTCGGGTCCGACACCGTCGCCATCAAGGACGACAATCCTCGAGCTCATGCGCGGGCTTCCTCGAAGGCTTTGATCTCGGCCTCGCTCTCCATCAGGAAACCGAGTTGATCGAGGCCGTTCATCAGGCAGTAACGTGAGAAGCCGTCGATCGGAAACGCCACCTTGCGGCCGTCGGGCAGGCCGAGCGTGCGGCTCTCGAGATCGATGCTGACCTCGATGCCCGGGTTGGCGAGCAGCCATTCGTGCGTCTCGGAATCGACGAGGACCGGGACCAGCCCGTTCTTCAGCGAATTGCCCCGGAAGATGTCCGCGATCTCGGTGCTGATGACGGCGCGGATGCCGAAATCGACGAGTGCCCACGGCGCATGCTCGCGTGACGAGCCACAACCGAAGTTGCGTCCGCCGACGAGAATCTGGGCACCGTCGGCGGCTGCCGTGTTGAGCACAAAGTCGGGCTTCGGCGAGCCGTCTTTATCGTAACGCCAGTCGTTGAAGAGCTTCTCGCCGAGACCCGTCTTGGTCGTGGTCGTCAGAAAGCGTGCCGGGATGATCTGATCGGTGTCGATGTCGTCCTGCGGCATCACCACCGTTTTCGATTCAATCTTGATCAAAGGTTCCATGGTTGCCGCCTCAGTTCATGAGCTCGCGCGGATCGGTCACACGGCCGTTCACGGCAGCCGCTGCTGCCGTCAGCGGGCTCGCGAGTATGGTGCGGGCACCGGCGCCCTGACGGCCCTCGAAGTTTCTGTTGCTGGTGCTGACGGCCAGTTTGCCCGGGGCAACTTTGTCGCCGTTCATCGCGATGCACATCGAGCAGCCGGGCTCGCGCCATTCGCCCCCCGCCGCCTTCACGATCTTGTCGATGCCTTTCTCCTCGGCCGCCTTCTTGACCGGGGCCGAGCCCGGTACGACGAGCAGGCGGACGTCGTCGGCCACCTTGCGTCCCTCGAGCACGGATGCGGCGGCTTCCAGATCGCTGAGGCGGCCGTTGGTGCACGAGCCGATGAACACCACGTCGACGGCCTGGCCGAGCAGCGGCTTGCCGGCCTCGAGCTGCATGTAACCGAGCGCCTTGTCGAATGCGGCGTCGCCGGATTTCGGCAGAGCCTGATCGATCGACACGACCATGCCGGGGTTGGTACCGAATGTGACCATGGGCTTCAGATCATCGACGTCGATCGTCACGCTGCGGTCGAATTTCGCTTCGGCATCGCTCGGGAGCTTGCGCCACTGGCGAACCGCGGCGTCGAATGCTTCGCCCTGAGGCACCATGGGCCGACCCGCCATGTACTCGTAGGTCACGTCGTCCGGTGCAATCATGCCGGCGCGAGCACCGGCCTCGATCGACATGTTGCAGACTGTCATACGTTCTTCCATCGTCAGAGCCTCGATCGCGTCGCCGCGATACTCGATCACGAAACCCGTGCCGCCGTTGACACCAATCTCGCCAATGATCTTGAGAATGACGTCCTTGGCCGAGACGCCGCGCTGCAGCGAGCCGGTCAGATTGATGGCGAGCGATTTCGGTTTTCGCTGCAGCAGGCATTGCGTCGCGAGCACATGGCCGACCTCGGTCGTGCCGATACCGAAAGCCAGTGCCCCGAAGGCGCCGTGAGTGCTCGTGTGCGAGTCGCCGCAGACGATCGTTTTGCCTGGCTGGGTTGCGCCGAGCTCGGGCGCGATCACATGGACGATGCCGCGCTCCGAGCTTGCGAAATTCCTGAGCTTGATACCGAAGTCGGCGCAGTTCTTCTCCATCTGGATGACCTGCTTTGCCGCCGCTGGCTCACTGACGATCTCGAGATCCTTGAGTGAGGAGACGGGCACCGTCGGTATCGAATGGTCGAGGGTCGCGAGGCTTAAGTCGGTCCGGCGCACGGGCAGACCTTTCTCGCGCAGGACGTCGAAAGCCTGCGGGCTCGTCACCTCGTGGATGAGGTGCAGATCGATGTAGAGGATAGCGGGTCGGTCGTCGCTCTCGGGACTGACGACATGCGTATCCCAAACCTTGTCGAACAAAGATTTCGCGGTCATTGAGTTTGTTGCCTGAA
>JASFSD010000404.1:0-3189 GCA_050114575.1 Gammaproteobacteria bacterium
GCCGCCAGCGCCGTCGGAGGCTTCCTGACGCTCAACTATCAGCGGTTTGCGCTGCGGACGATGCGTGCGATCGCGCTGCGCGGCAAGCACACGGACGAGGCCGAGACGTTCGAGCGGCTGCGGTTGGACCGCGCGGCGATCTGCGACGAGGTCATCGGCCTGTCGGCGGGTCTGGAGTTGCCCGGTGAGGTGCTGCCGGACGGGCGCGTGCTCGACCCCCCGCATCTCTAGGCCGGCACCTAGATTCGAGCCGTCTCCCGGAAGATCTCCTCGTCGAGCTCGCCTTCCCATTTCGCGACCGCCGTCGCGACAGCCGCGTCTCCGGTCACGTTCGTGGCTGTGCGCATCATGTCGAGCAAGCGGTCGAACGGAAAGATCAACGCGATCAGGAAGACGGCATCGTCCCCCGTCACACCGATGACCTCGAGCGTAATGAAGGCCAGAAAGAGACTGACCGAAGGTATGCCGGCCGTGCCTATGGATACCAGCGTCGCCGTCAGCATCACCATGAAGATGTCTCCGATCGAGAGATCGATGCCGAAGGCCTGGGCCGCAAAGACCGCGATGATGCCCTGGTAGAGCGCCGTGCCATCCATGTTGATGGTCGCACCGAGCGGCAGAACCGACGACGCGACGGGGCGTTTTATGCCGAGGTTATCGGTCGCGCAGGTAATCGTGACCGGTAGCGTTGCCGACGATGACGAGGTCGAGAAGGCCACGGCGATCGCGTCGGCCATGCCGCGATAGAACCGGACCAGCGGTAAGCCGAGCCAGAGCCTGACGATGGCGCTGTAGGTGACCGCGATGTGCGCGAGACAGGCGGCATAGAGGGCGAGTCCGAGCAATAGAAGGTTATCGAGAATCGCAAGACCCTGATCCGACATGACCCAGACCATGAGCGCGAACACGCCAAACGGTGCCGTCTGCATGACGAACTCGGTCACCCGAATCATGACATCGGCCGCACTCTCGAATGCCTCGCCGATCGCCCTGCCCTTCTTGCCCGCGACGAGAATGCCGGCGCCGAAAATGATCGAAAAGAATATGATGGCGAGCACATCGCCCTCGACCAGGGCCGCTATCGGGTTGTCGGGGATGATGTTGACGAGCCGCTCGACGATTCCGGCTGCCTGCGTGGCCGACTGGTCTCGGATCGTGCTGACCGCATCGGCAGCTGCCGTCCCGACGTCGATTCCCAGACCCGGCCGGACGATCATTGCGAGAACGATTCCGAACAGCACGGCGAACCAGGTCGTTCCCATATAGAGCCCGATGGCCCGACCGCCGAGCGAGCCTAGCCGCTTCGGGTCGCCCATTGCGATCATGCCGGCGACGAGCGTGGTAAAGATCAGTGGCACGACCAGCATGCGGATGAGCCGAATGAAGGCGTCGCCGAAGGGTTTGATCCAGTTAGACGCAAACTCCTGAAGCTCGAGCTGATGCAGAATCAGACCGACGATGCCACCGAGCACGAGCCCGGAAATCACCCGCGCCCAGAGCGGCCAGCGCCACCACTTTCTCACCACGACTTGCGTCCGTCCCGGTGGCGCACGCCTAGAGGAAGGAATGCGTTGCAATCACCTCTGTCAACCGACAGAAATGCCATGACGGATCATCCGGCGACCAGGTCCCGTCGCTGTAGCCCGCACAGCTCGACGGCTCATCGAGCGGATATTCCTCGAGCGGATCGACAGCGACATCGTAGAACGTGCACTGATCGGCACTCGCCGCATCCGTGCACAGGACCTTGTGGGTTCCGTTCCGGGCAGCGACCTCGCGGATGCCGCCGCGCATTAGGTCATGCGTCTCCGTCAGGATATAGCCACGCTCGGGGTCGCGCACCGATTCGGCGTCGCCGAAAAGGATCGGCGCGAGGGAAGCGCCGGCGAGGGGCAGCGTGCCTGTGCCCTCGCTGTCGGAAACCGCGCTCGGTGGCTCGAGGCCCGCGAGCTCCAGCGTCGTCGAAAACACGTCGACCGCATGGGCGAATTCGTTGCTCGCGCTGTTGGCATCGATTCCGGGGCCGCTGACGACCATCGGCACCAGCGCCCCGCTCTCGTAGACCGTGCCCTTACCGCGGCCGCTTCGCGTGATGTACATGTTGTCGATGAAGTCGAGGCCAGGCCGACCGTACATCGGCGTGCCGTTATCGCCGATGAGAATGACGTAGGTGTTGTCGTCGATTTCGTCGACGGCTTCCAGCAGCTTGCCGAGGACGGTATCGAGTGAATTCGTCATCGCCCGCATCTGTGCTTCGCCCGGGCACTCGCCGTAATCCTGCGTGCCGAACCTGCCTCCGCACGCTGCGATTTCCGCACGCGTCACGGCATCGAGCGTATCGGCATCGGGCACCGCCATCTGCGTCGGCATGCGCTGAATCGTCGCGTGTGAGAGATTGAAGGCGAGCCAGGCAAACCACGGCGCATCGGCATCCTCGGCTTCTTTCTGCTCGATCCACTCGATCGTGTCGGCAATCTTGACGACCGGCGCATACGTCGTCGGCCCGATGTCCGGCAGCTCGCGCTCGGGCGGCTCGAGCTCGAGCCACTCGTCAGCCGGCGTATCCACGAGCTGCACCTGGTAGTCGTAATCCCAGAACGTGCCGAGCGCAGCGTGCATATTTCCCTTGAAGATGTCGAAGCCGGCTTCCTTCGGTTTCATCCCGGAGTAGCTGGTAGCAGGCAGACCGGCCAGGTGCCACTTGCCGAACAGGCCGGTTCGGTAGCCACCCTCGTCCTTGAGCTGGCGCACGAATGTCGTATGCGCCTGGGACAGCGCATCCTGATAGTTTGCAACGCGGGTATCGGCAGCGTAGAGCCCCGTGATGAGCGCTGCCCGTGTCGGCGAGCAGAATGGATGGGCCCAGACATTCGTGAAGCGCATACCGCGGCGCGCGAGCGTATTCAGATTGGGCGTCGACGCCGGGTTCCCGGCGATCGCGCCGAAGTCCGGGTGACCGAGCCCCGATGGGCCGTACCTCGCGACGAGGCCGTCGATGAGCCCAGGATACATATCGGACGTGACGTCCGTTCCGATGTCGTCCGATACGATGAGGAGGATGTTGGGGCGAGAGGATTCCGTTGTGCCGGTGCGTTCCTGGGCGGCAAGCCCGGCCGTCAGCAAGAATGAAGTCAGAGCCAATGCCGATTTCGCAGCCTGCGTCTTACGCATGGATCCCCCCGTAAGGTG
>JASFSD010000405.1:0-3183 GCA_050114575.1 Gammaproteobacteria bacterium
GACGACGTGGGTCGCCATCTGCATGACAATCGACGCTGAAATGTACGGCATGATGCCGAGGGCGAAGATCGACAACCGCTGCAGCGCGCCGCCGGAGAACATATTGAACATCGTCAATATCGTTCCGGATTGCGCATCGAAGAACTGCTGCAGCGCGATCGGATCGATACCGGGAACGGGTATGAACGTGCCGACGCGATAGACGACCAGGGCGCCGATCAGGAACAGCAGGCGCTGGCGCAGCTCGCCGAACCGCGCTACATCGCCCAGCATTGCTGCCGGATTGCCCTGTCCTGCGTTCGCCATGGCTCTTACGCTACGGTTCCTCCGGCTGCTTCGATGGCTTTTCTGGCGCCCGGAGTGACGCCAACGCCCTCGAGCTTCACTTCGACATCGAGCTCACCCGACGCGATAACTTTTGCCGCTTTAGCCTGTTTTGGGACGATATGGGCCGTTTTCAATGCGTCCAGGGTTACCGTTTCCCCGGCAAAGCGTTTCAGCTCGTGCAGGCGGACCTCTGCCGTCGAGCCCAGGGTTCGCGACCGGAACCCGATCTTCGGGAGCCGGCGCTGCAACGGCATCTGGCCGCCCTCGAAGCCGGTCTTGTGGTACCCGCCCGATCGCGACTTCTGACCTTTGACACCGCGTCCGCCGGTCTTGCCCTGGCCAGCGGAGATTCCGCGGCCCGGCCGCTTGGCATCGCGGCGGCTGCCGGCAGCGGGCTTCAAATCATTGAGGCGCATCTAGGCATCCTCCACTTCGAGCAGATAACTCACACGCCGGATCATTCCGCGATGCTCCGGCGTGTCGGGAACGATGACGCTCTGATGCCGCTTGCGCAGACCCAGGCCGGTCAGAGTCTCGGCATGGCCGGGCTTGCGATGAAATCGGCTCTTGACGAGCGTCAGCTTCAGTTTCTTTTCCTGCTTAGCCACATCCGACCTCAGGACATGATCTCTTCGACGGTCTTGCCCCGCTTGGCGGCAATCTCCGCCGGCGAGCGCATTCGGGTCAGCGCATCCAGGGTTGCGCGGACGACATTGATCGGGTTCCGCGAGCCGTAACTCTTTGCCAGCACGTTGCGAACACCGGCACATTCGAAGACTGCACGCATGGCGCCCCCGGCAATGATGCCGGTACCGTCGGAGGCGGGCTGCATGAAGACCCGGGTGGCGCCATGACGGCCGACGAGGTCGTACTGCAGGGTGTCCTTCTTGAGGCTCACGGATTTCATATTCCTGCGCGCGGCCTGCATTGCCTTTTGAATTGCCAGCGGCAACTCCCGGGCTTTGCCGTATCCGTATCCGACCTGACCCTCGCCATCACCGACCACGGTCAGCGCCGTGAAACCGAACTGCCGGCCGCCCTTGACGACCTTGGCGACACGGTTAACGGCGACCAGTTTTTCCTGTAGCTCTTCAGCTGCTGCCATCTGAGTCTCTCTAAATTTCCAATCCTGCCTCGCGCGCGGCATCGGCAAGGGCTTTGACCCGACCGTGATAGCCGAAACCCGAGCGATCGAACGCCACCTTGGTGACTCCCTTCTCGACGGCCCGTTCGGCTATGGTCTTGCCGACCATGGCCGCGGCTTCCTTGTTGCCCGTCGCCTTGACCTGGGTCCGCAGATCCTTCTGCAGAGTCGATGCCGCCGCAACCACCGTGCTGCGATCGGGCGCGATAATCTGCGCGTAGATATGTCTCGGCGTGCGATGTATGCAGAGCCGGTGAATTCCCTTGAGCGCGATACGCGCCCGGGACTTGCCGGCGCGCCGCTTGCGTCTGGTTCGCTTGTCCACTCTGCTTCCCTACTTCTTCTTCGCTTCTTTGAGCACGATGCGCTCGTCCGAGTAGCGGACACCCTTGCCCTTGTAAGGCTCTGGGGGCCTGAAATCGCGCAGCTCCGAAGCGACCTGACCGACCTTCTGCCGGTCGATGCCCTTGACCAGGACTTCCGTCTGGCTGGGGGTCTCGACCGTGACTCCTTCAGGCACGTCGTAAACGACCGGATGCGAAAAACCGAGCGTCAGGTTCAACTTGTTGCCCTGCGCCTGCGCCCGATAACCAACGCCTACGAGCTCGAGCTTCTTTTCGAAGCCCGAATTGACGCCCGTGACCATGTTTTGAATCAGTGCCCGCGTCGTGCCCGCCATGGCATTGGCGAAGCGGCCGCCCGACAACGCCTTGACGTGCAGCTGATCGGACTCGTGGCTGACTTCGACTGCCGGGTTCACGTCCATCGACAGCACGCCCTGAGGCCCCTTGATAGACAGGGCCTGACCCTTGAGCTCGACATTGACGCCCTTGGCCACCTCGACAGGTTGTTTCGCTATTCTCGACATCGATTCGCCTCTCGCGTCAGGAAACGACGCACAGCACCTCGCCGCCGCGTCCCTGGGCACGCGCCTGCCGGTCCGTCATCACCCCCCCGGAGGTGGAGATGATCGCAACACCAAGACCGCCCTGCACCCGGGGCAGATCGGAAACACCGGCGTAAACGCGCAGGCCGGGACGGCTGACGCGCTGAATTTTCTCGATTACAGGCACGCTCTGGTGGTACCGGAGCTCGACCTTGATCGAGCTCTGCACGCCCTCACCCTCGGTCTCGACGCCCTCGACATAGCCCTCCTGCTGCAGCACCTCGACGATGGCGAGCTTGAGCCGCGATGCCGGAAAGCTCACGAACTTTTTGCGGGCTTTCTGCGCATTTCGAATGCGCGTCAGCATGTCGGCAATGGGATCAGTCATGCTCATGATCGTTCTCCGCCCGCCTCACCAGCTGGCCTTGGACAGACCGGGAATATCACCGCGCATGGTCGCTTCGCGCAGCTTGTTACGCGCGAGGCCGAACTTGCGGTAATAGCCATGCGGCCGCCCCGTGACGGCGCAGCGATTCCGCAGCCGGACCGGGCTTGCGTCACGCGGCAGCGCCTGCAGCTTCTGCTGAGCCACCTGGCGCTCTTCGTCGGTCGACGACGGGCTGCGAATGATGCGTCGATACTCGGCACGCCTGGCGGCGTACCGCTGAACGGCCTTGAGCCGTTTTGCCTGACGCTCGATCATCGATTTCTTCGCCATTTCTGCTCCTCAGCCTCTCTGGCGCAGCGGAAAATTGAACGCTTCGAGCAATGCCCTGCCCGCCTCGTCATTTTCGGCTGATGTGGTAATGCAAATGTCCAGGCCCCG
>JASFSD010000406.1:0-3181 GCA_050114575.1 Gammaproteobacteria bacterium
CATCAACTACAAGTACACGACGTTCCTGATCGAGATGCTGCTTTCCGACGACACGCCGCTCGGGGCGTTCTGCGAATTCTGCGTCGAGACATTCCGTGCCGATCACATGATCTGGGGGTCGGACATCGGCAACAGCGAGGTCGACGACATCGAGTTCTTGCAGCACGCGCTCGATTCGGCTGCGGGGCTATCGAGGCGCGATCAAAGAGCGATCTTCCACGACACGGCGGCGCGACTCTTCGTCCCGGGTGGTCGCGGCGCTAAACGCTGAAAATGCTGCGTGCGATGTGGCGCTTGCCGCCCGTGACCTGGAACGGGTCGTCTTTCGAATTGAAGTAGTAAATGCAGCCGACCTTGCCGGGCTCGACTTCCCAAGCGTTCGGGTAGCCTAAGTCCCAGCTGCCGCCGTCGTCGCGCACGATGATCTCGCTGTCCCAGGTCGCGCCGCCGTCCTCGCTGACCGCGGCGCGAATGCCGTAGTTCGGCAGGCGGTAACCGTAGACGCAGACAATCCGCCCGTCGGTCATCTTCACGAGGCTGCCCGGTGAGCCGAAATCATTCACTCGCGAGAGGAAGCCCCAGGTCCGGCCGCCGTCGTCGCTCTTATAAACCTCGGTCCACATGATGCCCTGCGGATCGCGCTGGCAACGCAGCGAGCACAGAATGCGGCCGTTATCGAGCATCAGAGCGCGCGGATAGAACCAGCGGTGACCGCCGTACGGAGCCGTGGTCTGGTACTCGCCGCTCGCGTTCGCAAAGGGGTCGTGCTCGGGCGTGATGAAGCTCATGAAGTGAAACTCGGTGCCGCCGTCGAGGCTGCCGTAGACGAGTGGTCGGCGGTTCCAGCCGCCGTCGGTTTCGTACATGAAGTGGAGGCAGCGTCCGTCCGGTCTTACGAGATAGGAGCTGAGTGAGGTCAAAGACTTGAGGCCGTTGTCCAACGGCAGGGGCGACGGCGCGGACCAAGTGCGCCCCGCGTCCTTGGAGACCTGAACGTTTAGGCCACCGAACGCGGAGTAGAGCAGCACATTCTTGTCGAGCCAGTCGATCGGACCCGATTCGGCGAAAGTCGGTCGCGAGTCACCGCCCCGAGTGACGAGGTTGACCTCGGGATTGTCCCCGGTCCACGTCAGCCCCCGATCGGTGGAGCGGACGGTGAGCATCCGGCTTGCGGTGGCGTTGCGGAAGATGTTGTTGTGGGTGATGCCTTCCTCGTCGAGCGAGTCGTAGTCGACCGTCATGGAGTCGAAATTCTGGATCAGGTCTCCGTCGCCGGTTTCCCAGAAACCGCGCGTATAGGTCCAGGCGCAGAACTCGTCCTCGCGACGGTAGACGATGGCGTGCTCGAGGTCGTCGGCGGGTCGTGGTGCGGCAAAGCTTCGGATGATGGCTGGCGCGCCAGTCACGGTCCCGGCCCCATCGCTGCAGGCAGTCAGCACGGCCGCGGGCAGTGCCGATGCGATTAACTGGCGGCGTTTGATCATTTCAGGTCCCCCAACCCGAGATCCTCGACGATCATACCTCACATGAAACCGGGTCCCCCGTTGGCGCGATCCGGCGGTACTATCTGCCAAACACGCGGCACAGTGCCGCCAAAACGGAGTACAGCGCATGCCAACCCGCACTTTCGCCGGCATTCTCATTCTCGCAGGCCTTACGCAGATGCAATCGGGGGGCGCACAGGAGTCCATGCGTCTCACGGCCCTCGACTACCTCGAGATCCAGCAGCTCGTGGCGAAGTACGCGCGCGCGATCGACACCTGCTCGAACAACGGCTACGACTATGCTGATCTCTACACGCCAGACGGTATCTTCCAGCCGTCGGTGCCCGGCATGACGATGGACCCGATTCAGGGCCGCGAGGCGCTGGCCGAGGTCTCGGGCGGCGGGTCGAATCAGTGTGAGAACGTGCCCTGGATCGAGCAGGGCGTCCGGCACATCTACGCCAACCACATCATCACGCCCTCACCCGAGGGGGCGACGGGCACGGTCGACATGATGATGATCGGCCTCGATGGCGACCCGTACAAGATAGCGCACGATGGCTTCTACGAGGACGTCTACGTCAAGACCGAGAACGGCTGGCGCTTCAAGCAGCGCACGCACCACGCGTTGCTGATCGCCGGGCAGCCGGTCGAATCCGACTCCGACTGAACAAGGCGGCGCCGTCGGCCAGACCCGCGGGTCCCGCGCTCGTGGAGCCTCGAGCGGGCGCTAGAAGTCCTCGGTGAAGCGCCCCGCAAACTCGTTCTCGCACGGAACATTCGAGGGCTGTTGCCCCGGGCGATAGTCCCAGATCGAGCGATGGACGACGGGCTCGGAGAACATCGACGGGTCATCCACAACGGCCTCGTATTCGATGCGCTTGTGGTCGGGCAGGAGCGTGAAGCGCTCGACGAGGTGCTTCGAGGCGCTCGACGGCAGGTCGAAGGCGTAGCCGTCGGGATGAGCGGTGAAGCCGGTCGTATCGACGACTAGCGTTTCGCCCTCGAAGTGCCCGATCGAGTGACCTTGCAGCGAGCGCTCGAGATCCGCCGGATGCTCGGCCTGATCGAGATGCACCGTGCGCACGGCGCCCATGACGTCGAGCGCGAAGGACACCTCGGTGTCCGATTGCGAGACGATGACGGCTGACGGCAACACCATGAGCGCCGGCGGGCCGAACGGCACGCAGGAGGAGCGCGATACCTCGCGGTCGTCACGCGTGGCCGCGACGGTCGCTCGTCCCGCTTCGGTCAGTGGCCACGAGCGTGCGGCCACGGCCAGATCGGCGAAGCCTACGCCCTGGGGCACCCAGGTTCCGGCCAGACTCGAGGCCTCCGCCTCGCCCGGAACGGTATCTGGCATGGCCCTGACATGCAGCGGTATCGCCGTGCCGTCCGCCTTGCTCAGGAGCCAGCCGAGCACGGTTCGGCCTTCCGGGTCGCGATTCGGTTTGACCTGAACGACGACCTGCTCGCCAATTCCGACGGCATCGGAGCCGAATCCGAGCGCTGTCATGTTCGAAGCGCCGCCGGCTTCGATCTGATAAGTGATCGTGCTCCCGCCTGGTCCTGCGACGTCGATCTTGAAATAGACGTGAGGGTTGCGGAAAGAAAACTCGCGGATCGTGCCCTCGAGGATCTGGTCCTGCGTGAGATCGAACTGTGCCGGGCTGTGGTGCGCCGAAGCTGGCAGTGCC
>JASFSD010000407.1:0-3177 GCA_050114575.1 Gammaproteobacteria bacterium
GCGTCGGCTCGAGTCACAGGGGCTGCTGGTCAGCGAGTGGCGCGAGGAAAACCGGCGCCGCAAACGCTTCTACCGGCTGTCCGACTCGGGATCCGAAGTGCTCACATCCCTGGCAGAAGAGTGGAACGCGATCAATGAATCGCTCAACCGATTGCTCTAGGTGGATGCAATGAATCGACTCATCGAACGGTACCTGCTGCACATCAAGAGCCACTTGCCGAAGTCGCTGCGTGACGATGTCGCTGCCGAAATCGAGGAAGGCCTGCGCCAGCAGGTCGAGGAGCGCCAAAGCGCGAGCGGTCGACCCGTCAGCGAAGACGAGCTCAACGACATGCTGACGGCCTGGGGACATCCGGTCGAGGTCGCGGGCCGATATCTCCCGCAGCAGTATCTGATCGGCCCGTCGACGTTCCCCGCCTACTGGAACACGCTCAGGGCTCTCGTCGCGGTATTCGCGGCAATCGCCGTGATCAAGGTCATCATAGTCGCAGCGACGGGCGACGACTGGCGCCTGATCGTCAACGGCATCGGCAACACCGCCTGGGGACTGCTGGCCTGGGCGGGCATCATCACCGTTGTGTTCGCCGTCATCGACCAGAAGGGACTCCGTTTCTTCGATCGCTTCGACGCCCGCACGCTCCGCGACCGACACCTCTCCGCCGAAGGCGTCCCGGCCCAGCCGATACCTCGATTCGAAAGCGCTTTCGACTTCGTTTTCGGCGCCGTTCTGCTGCTCTGGTGGGTCGGCGCGCTCGGCGTGCTCTCGCTGCCCGGATGGCAGATCCGCGACTGGCAGTTTCAGATCTTTTTCGTCGACGTCAGCTGGGGCGAGGGGTTTCCGCCGTTCTTCTATCCGGTGGTTGTCCTGCTCGTGCTCGGCCTCGCCCGCGCGGCACGGAATTTCGTCCGTCCGTACTGGACTCTGCCGGCAATGGCGGCTCGGGTCGCCCACAATATCCTCTGGGTTGGAGTTCTGATCTGGGCCACCCGGACCGCCGACCTGGTCTCATTCAGTGTGGCCGAGAATGCGCCGAACCCGGAGCGGCTTGCCACCGCGCTACCGGATTTCGAGAGGTCATTCCATATCTTCTTCATCCTGGCGATCGTCATCTCGGCGATCCGAATCGTAATCGACATCAGCCGTATCATTCGCTATCGGACCTGAGGCGTTCGACGGCAGCAACCAGGAACGACGATCGATGAAAACCCGACCCGCTCGGTGAAAAACGACATGAGCACACAGGCGGGCCCGCTCGAGGGCCTCAGGATTCTCGAGTTCGCAGGCATCGGACCGGCGCCGTTCTGCGGGCGGCTGTTTGCCGACCTCGGCGCAGATGTCCTCAGGATCGACCGCGAAGGCGGCTACGAATACGACCGCTACTCGGTCGACACTCGCGGCAGGCGTTCGGTCATCCTGGACCTCAAGAGCCGGAAGGGTCTGGCTGTTGCCCTCGAGCTGCTCGGTAAAGCCGACGCGCTGATCGAAAGCTTCCGCCCGGGCGTCATGGAGCGGCTCGGGCTCGGTCCCGACGTCGCACTCGAGCGCAACCCCACGCTCGTCTATGGACGCATGACGGGCTGGGGCCAGACCGGACCCATGGCGCATGCACCCGGCCACGACATCAACTACGTCGCTCTCTCCGGCGCGCTGCACGCGCTCGGGCCGAAGGAAAAGCCCGCCGTGCCGCTCAATCTCATCGGCGATTTCGGTGGCGGCGCACTCTGGCTCGCTTTCGGCATCCTCGCGGCACTCCGCCATGTCGAGCAGGGCGGCGCCGGCCAGGTCATCGATTGCGCCATGACCGAGGGCGTGATCTCGACGATGGGACTGCTCTACGGCGTCTTCGCCGCCGGCCGCTGGAAGGACGAGCGTGAGAGCAACATCATCGACGGCGGCGCGCACTTCTATAACACCTACGAGTGCGCCGACGGCAAGTGGATCGCGATCGGGTCGATCGAAAAGCCTTTCTACGTCGCGCTGATGGAGGCACTCGAGATCGACGACCCCGAGTTCTCCGACCCGAGGATCGAGGAGAACTGGCCCAGGTTGAAAGCGAAGCTCGAGCTCGTCTTCAAAGCACGCACGCGCGACGAATGGTGCGCGCACTTCGAGGGCACGGAGGTGTGTTTCGCCCCCGTGCTCAGCCTGACCGAGGCGCCGGAGCATCCGCAGAACAAGGCACGCGGCTCCTTCGTCGACGTTGACGGCGTCCGTCAGCCACCACCGCTGCCGCGTTTTTCCCACACGCCGGGGGCCATCCAGAGCCCGCCGGCGCCTGCGGGGACGGGTGGTGAGGAAGCGCTTCGCGACTGGGGTATAGAAGAGGCACAATAGGCGGAACGAAAAATCCAGGCAGGGGGAATCCATGGCGGGTATCGCAAAACGGCCGGCGTTGACGGCACTGACGGTGGCTCTGGGCCTCGCGGCGCAGGCGCACGCCCAATCGAATCAAGGCTTCGAGGCCGTCACGGACACGCTGATCCAGAATCCCGGCGACGGTGACTGGCTCGCCTGGCGGCGCACGCTGAACGGCTGGGGCTTCAGCCCGCTCGACGAGATCAACCGGCGCAACGTGGACGAGCTCGAGCAGGTCTGGTCGTACCCGCTTGGTTCCGGGACGATGGAGCCGACGCCGCTGGTCCACAACGGCGTCATGTACCTGCCGGACCCGTCGGACCGAATCATCGCGTTCGACGCCGATTCCGGTTTCGTCCTCTGGGAGTACGAGCGCGAGCTGCCCGGGACGCGGCGCGGCGGCGGTGCCGATCGCACCCTCGCGTTGTGGGGCCAGTATGTCATCAATGCCAGCAACGACAACGCGATGTACGCCGTCGACGCCCTGACCGGGGAACTCGTCTGGGAGACCCAGGTGCTCGACTCGGATCTGCCCGCGCATGCGAGCGGCGGGCCGATCGTCGCCGACGGCAAGGTCATCACCGGCCGCCAGTGCCAGCCGGGTGCCACGAACGACTCGTGCATCATCACGGCCCACGATGCCGAGACGGGCGAGGAGCTCTGGCGCACGCGCCTGATTCCGCGGCCGGGCGAGCCGGGCGGCGATACCTGGGGTGACGTGCCGCTCGAGGAGCGCTGGCACGTCGGCTCGTGGATGACGGGCAGCTACGATCCCGAGCTCGAGCTCGTTTACATCGGTACCACGGTCACGATCCCGGCAC
>JASFSD010000408.1:0-3176 GCA_050114575.1 Gammaproteobacteria bacterium
TGGCCGTCCTTTCCGGCACGATGCGAAAAACGTGTCTGGCAGGCGAACGCCGCACCGGCCGCGCGCAAACGGCGCACGACCGGTGCGAGCGTCCGCATGCTCACTCGACCACGAGCTTCGGCTTCAAGCCGACAGGCTGCGAGACGTTGTAGAAGTTGGGCGAAGTCGCCATGACGGCCTGGTGGATCTCGGCGAACTGCTCCTCGGTCGCATCGCCCTTGATCCGGACCGTGTAGTTGAGGCGCTCATAGCCGTTCGCCACCTTGGGGTCGATGCCGAGGAAGCCGCGGAGGTCGATCTCGCCTTCGGTCTCGATCTCAAGGCTTTCGAGCGTGATCCCGCGGACCGCGCACTGCGCGACGTAGCCCACCGTCATGCAGGCGTTGAGCGCCGCGAGCAGGTGCTCCTGGGGATTGGCGAACGCATTGCTCCCGCCGAGCTCCAACGGCTCGTCGATATCGAACGAGAAGCGCCGCGGCACGTCCTCACCGCCCATGCCGAAGCCGGTCACCTCGGAGCGGCTGCGCGTCTGACCCTGCCAGCTCGTGGCGACGCGCCAACTGGTCTTGCCCGCCGCGGCATTCTCTTCGACCCCGGCGATCAGCGCCATGAGGTCATCGACGTTGATGCCGTTGACGATGTTGGGGGCGGTCGTCTTGATCACTTCGTTCATCTTAAGTCTCCTTGATAAAGGTGGTTTCGAGCAGGTGCGGGGGCCGCCTATCGCAGGCTGGCGACCGCCGCCTGGATGCGTTCGGCCTGTTGCTCGGTGATCAGGCCGACCAGCACTTTGAGGAATTGCGGATGCTCCGCGCCGGAGAGGATGTACTGGTAGCGGTAGGCCTTGAGCACGCCGGCCTTCACCGCTTCCAATTCCTCGCCGCTCAGGGCCCGGCCGCAGGTCATGCCGAAGTATTCTGCGTCGGAGGCCGACTGGGCCTGCAGGATCCCATCGACCGCGACGGCCAGCTCGATGAACTCGTCGACCGCCTTGTCGCGCGCCTCGGGCGTCATGCTCGCGTCATGGCGCTCCCATTCGAGCTCGTCCATGATCGCGTGCTGGCTTTCCTCCTTCCAATGGAAGAGGAAGATGTCCTTGAACAGCGCCGACAGCTCCCCGTCGGGCTCGATGCTCTCCCGGTAGTGCTGCTGGGTGAACAGCTCGATCAGCAAGGTGAGCCCAAGCACCGCCCAGGTGCTCTTGGCGAGCACGACATCGGCGACCTCGTTGGGGTCGGGGGCGAAGACGTAGCCCTCGGGCATCTGCTCGGCGGCCAACGCCTCGATGCGGCGGAACAGCGCCTGATGCTTGAGCTCCTCGTCGCTGAAGCGGATCAGCGCCTCGAGCTTGGTCTGGTCGCCGAACCAGTGGTCGCGGCTGACCTCGAGAACCTTCGCGTTGATGAAGCGCTCGACCAGGCCGAACATGTTGGCGTAGGTGCGGCCCTGGATCTGGCTCAGATAGCGCTGCTCGTCGCTGGACAGGAAATCGAGCCGGTCCACCAGCGACAGCCCGTCGGGCAGGAATTTCTCCGACGTGTCGAAGACCCGGCCTCGAATGACGTCTTCGTCGATGTCCCAGCGGACACGCTTCGAAGATGCGATGCAGCGGGCGTAGCGTTCGTGTTCGCTTGGGCTGCCCGCGTTCGGAAGTGTGTTCATAGTATCCTCCTGTGTCTATCCGGCGGACGGCCGCGATCGGCCTGTGTCTGCCGGGGTTTGGATGGCGAGGACGCTACATACGCGGTGCACAGGGCGCTTGACCCGGACCTGCATAAGTTCTGATCATTTGCTGGATTCTATGCCTGCTATGATGAACGGTCCTCTCTTGGGGGGCGGAGAAACGGCTTTGCGACAATGATTTACCGTTTCGATGACTGCGAGCTGGACACGACGACCTTCGAGCTGCGCTGCGGGGGCGCGACGCGCGACGTCCAGCCCCAGGTGCTCGAGTTACTCCGTTATCTGATCGAGAACCGGGAGCGCTTGGTGACCAAGGACGAGCTTTTCGAGAATGTCTGGGCGGGCCGGATAGTCTCGGAGTCGGCGCTCAGCAGTCGGATTAAGGCAGCGCGCCAGGCAATCGGCGACGACGGAGATGCCCAGCGCCTGATCCGCACAGTCCATGGGCGTGGTTTCCGCTTTATTGGAGCAATTGACGATGAAGCACGTGCCGCCCCCGGAATCGGCTCCGGTTACGTGTCGAATCTCGAAACAGCCGTCCAACCGGGAGCCGCCGAGACCGCAGATTCCTTGGGCCGCCCATCCGTCGCTGTCCTGCCTTTCGCCAACATGAGCGACGATCCCGAGCAGGAGTATTTTTCGGACGGCATTACCGACGACATCATCACGGCCTTGTCGAAATATCGCTGGCTGATGGTGACGGCGCGGAACTCCACCTTTGTCTACAAGCACAGACCGGCGACCGTTCGTGAAATCGCCGCCGAGCTTGGCGTGCGCTATGTATTGCAGGGAACGGTTCGGCGGTCGGGCGAACATCTTCGAGTCACATGTCAACTGGTCGACGCGCATACGGGAACGAACATCTGGACCGAGCGGTTCGACAGCCCACTTGACGATGTCTTCGCGGTTCAGGACGAGATTGCATCTGCGATCGTAGGTGCCGTGGGCCCCGAGATCGACAGTGCCGAGCAGGACAAGGCCAAGCGATTGCCGCCGGGGAACCTGGATGCTTGGGAGATCTACCAGCGCGGCATGTGGCATTTCTGGCGCTATACCCGAGATGAGGCAGAGACAGCGCGAGGCCTTTTCAAACAAGCCATAAATATGGACCCGGACCTAGTCGGTGCCCGCGCCGCACTTGCGATGGTCCTTGTCCTGTATGTCTTGAACAGCTGGTCGGACGATCCGCCGGAAGCACTTCTCGATGAAGCAATAGGGTCAGCAAAGGCTGCACTTGCGATCGATGAACGGGACACTTTTGCCCACTACGCCATGGGCCGCGCACTCACCCAGCGGGGGCAGCATGATGCGGCGATCGGAGCGTTCTCCAGGGCGCTCGAGCTCAATCCAAACTTTGCCATGGCTCACTTCGGTCTTGGCACGGCGCTCGTCTGGTCCGGGAAACACGAGCGCGCCTTACCCCATCTCGACCGATCGATGAAGCTCAGTCCCAACGATCCCGTTCGCTGGGCCTTCGAGGTCAACAAAGGCAT
>JASFSD010000409.1:0-3172 GCA_050114575.1 Gammaproteobacteria bacterium
CTCATCCCGAAGCTAGTAAACAACAGATAGGAAATCGCACCCGTCTTGCGCGTGTCGTTGTCCTCGTAATTCACGAAGGTGTTGTTGTCCAGCTGATGGTGGAAATCGTAGAACTCGTAGGCGCGACTCGGAAAATCGGGGATTTTTGGCTGCGGGAGACTGCGACCGTAAGCCATTTCCGCCGGCGTCGCCGGGTTGCCAATATTTTCGGATTCGCCCACGAACAGTGAGTCGACCACCCTTGAAGTGTAGGCGGAATTATTGAAGTTGCCGGACGCATGCGTGAAGCCAATGCCGTTGTCGGCCATTTTCAGGTTCTTGTAGAGGTGCAACTCACCGCGGGCCCAGATGCCGCTGTTACGGTTCTTGTACGCGGTGAAATCTTCGACGACGGATTCCACCTGAGCGCTGTTCGCGTCAGCGGGATCCTCAAGCGAAATATACCCGCCCACGGCGAAATGCCCATCGGCTCTGGGGGCGCGGTCGCCCATGAAAGCGTCAAAGTTCGAATGAGCGACGTTGCCCTTGAACTCGCGGAGCTGCGTGCGACGCGGCCAGGTGTTCCTGCTGATCTCCGTGCCTTCGAACTGCCCCATCGGGTGTTCCGGAAAGGCGAGCCAGAAACCTGTCGCGTCGGAACCCGCGGCCACGTTGTCGCGGTAAACGTTGTCCGGGTTGGTGATCCAGAAAGAGGACACCGTATTGTCCGAAGGGATAAGGACGTCCGCGGAATCCTGGCCAGCGGTCTTGAAGTTCAAGCCGTCCGAGGTCGACCCGAACGGGGCGAGGTTGGTCGGGTCGCAGGGCTTGGACGTATGGCACTTGGTCTGGATCGCGAGGTTGCCGACGAACTGGTTGCCGGTCTCGATGCCGTCTTCCATGAAGAAGCAGTGACCGACGTTGTTGTAGGTCACGTTGTTCTCAACCTGAAGGTTGTGCGTGCCGTGCACGGTCACGCAACGATTGTACGTGTCGTGGATAGCGGCGTTTTTGACGTACTGTCCCTGCGCGTCGCCGACCAAATGCCAGTGGATCGGATACCGGGCAAGCGTCAGGTTCTGACCCATGCGATACAGCTCGACGCCCGAGACATACATCTGGCTGCCGGGCATCGCCATGATGTGCCCGCCGAAGAACGACTCTTCCGCGTCGGCTGAAGCCTGGATCTTGATGTTGCGCGTCAGCAAGCCGACTTCGCCGCGTTGATCCACGTCGAAGGTGATCCTGCCGAAGTGCATGTAGTCGAGTGGCCTGTCGAGCGTCAGCGTGTTGCCGCTGATCGCGGTAACGGTGCGCGTCTCGGCCTGCCTGGGATCGAAATCCGTCGACGCGAGGACGATCTCGTCACCGACGCGCCAGCCGGCGGCGTTCAGGACTTCGATCGAGTTGCTGCCGGCTTCAGCGGTATCGGACAGCTTGGTCCAGGAGTTGATCCGATCGCCGTGCAGGCTCAGGGTGCCGCCCGAGATCATGATGCCGCGGTCGCCCATGCCGGCCATGACGTCTTCACCCTTGACGTTGTCAGTCAAGATGATGGTGGCCTGGCGCGTGTGCGGGGCGGCTTCGCTGCCGATGGCCAACTCGCCGTGTAACATGATCCACTCGGTGGTCAGCTCCAGGTCGACAGCGTTCGAGAAGCTGAGCTTGCCGTCGATGGATAGCCCCGCGAGCGCCGGTGGGCTGACGTCGAGCACGACGTCTTTGTCTCTCGCAATGATGACCGTGTCGCCTGCGACCGGCACCCTGGCGTTCGGCCAGGTGGCAGGATCGGACCAGAGCGACTGCCCGGCTTCCTGCGCTCGTCCTTCCTGGGCCGCCATGAACAAGCTGGCGCCTAGAAACACGGGAAGCAGCGAAACAAGACGGAACACACGACGTTGGCTACTCATGGAATCGACCCCCTCTACTTGGAATTAGTAATCCCGATCCTGACTGAGAAGGATAGCGTTTTTTTGCGCTCGATGAGACCACTATGTCAGCGGCAACACCAGTGGGTCAGGTTGAAACTGCGCGATTACGGCCGATCGAGCCGAGCATGCTGGAGAAGCAGGCCCGGCACATCCCGAGTTTTCGTTTTTGATGGTGGGCCGTGTAGGGATCGAACCTACGACCAACGGATTAAAAGTCCGGTGCTCTACCAACTGAGCTAACGGCCCGTACACATGGGTTCCGGCAAGCGATGCCCGGCGCAGCGATCATACAAGATACGGCATCGAGTACAAGACGGCTCTGGTCACGCGTATCGCGTGGGATCAGCGACCCCGGCGGCAGCGAAGCCCTCGGCCCTGATTCGGCACGAGTCGCAATTCCCGCAGGCCAAGCCGTCGTTGTCAGCTCGGTAACACGAAACCGTCAATGCGTAATCGACACCGAGCGCCGTCCCGCGCTCGATGATCTCGGCCTTCGACATCTCGACGAGCGGGGCGATCAGGTCGATCGAGGCACCCTCGACAGTACGCCGGGTCGCAAGCTCGATTACCTTCTGAAAGGCGGCGATGAACTCGGGCCGGCAGTCGGGATAGCCCGAATAGTCGACGGCGTTGACGCCGATGAAAATGGCGTCCGCATCGAGGACCTCGGCCCAGGCCAGGGCCAGACTCAGAAAGACAGTGTTGCGGGCAGGCACATAGGTGATCGGAATCCCCTCGCCCCCTGAATCGGGAACGGAAAGCGTCGAATCGGTCAGCGCCGAACCACCGAACCGTCCGATCGGAATCTCGATCTGGCGATGCTCGACGGCTCCGAGCTCGCGCGCGACGCGGCTCGCTGCTTCGAGCTCGGCCGAATGCCGCTGGCCGTAAAGACAGCTCAGCGCGTAACACTCGTAGCCCTCTGCACGTGCGATCGCAAGCGTCGTTGCCGAATCGAGCCCGCCTGAAAGCAGGACGACGGCGCGCATGGCTAGCGCCCCGGCGCGTCGCCCCAGAGCAGCTTATGCAGCTGCAGCTGGAGTCGCGCTTCGACGCCGTCGGAAAGCATCCACTCGGCGAGCTCGGCTGCCGGAAGCTCGTCGAAGCTCGGCGAAAAGAACACCTCGGCTCGGAGCTCAGGATGCTCGGCCAGCCACTGCCTGGCCCAGTCGTAATCGGCCCGGTCGCAGATGACGAATTTGATCTGATCGTCTTTGCCCAGCAACACCAGGTTCTCGTAGCGGTTGCGCGCCGACTCGCCC
>JASFSD010000410.1:0-3156 GCA_050114575.1 Gammaproteobacteria bacterium
TTCTTCGGGCTCCTGAAGCGCGACATCGGGGGCGACGTATTCGACGTCTCCTACCGCTACATGACCGACGACTGGGATATCGATTCGCACACGCTGGATCTGCATTATCGCCGCAACCTGTCGAGCGGCAGCTACATTCAGCCGCACTTGAGGTTCTACTCGCAGACTGCGGCCAGCTTTTACCACACCGTGCTGTTCGACGGCGATCCGCTGCCGAGTCTTGCGACAGCCGATTACCGGCTCGGCGAATTCGATGCCGTCACGATCGGCGTCAAGTTTGGCAAGCCGACGTCGCGCGGTGAAATCTCCGGCAGGCTCGAGCTCTATCAGCAGACCGGAAAAGCACAGCCCGGCAGTCAGATCGGCAGTCTGCGAAGCTTCGATCTCAATCCAGAGCTCAATGCCGTTATTGCGCAGTTCAGCTACAGCTTTGGCGGCTGAAGCCGTCGACTCGCCGCAGCCGATCTGGACGGTCGAGCGTCGATCGCTCGGATGGTGCGGCTTGTTTCAGGCCATGGCGAGCCCCTGTGAGGTGCACGTCAGCGGTGTCGGTCGCGGCAAGGCCGAAGGCCTCGTCGCTCTGGTGAGCGACGAGGCCGGGCGCATCGAGCAGAAGTACAGCCGGTATCTCGAAGGCAACATTGTCCATCGCATCAATACGGCAAACGGGCAAGCCGTCGAGGTGGATGAAGAGACGGGACGGCTGCTCGACTATGCCGCGACGCTCTACGAGCTCAGCGAAGGCCGTTTCGACATTACGTCCGGCGTGCTCAGGCGCGCCTGGACTTTCGACGGGGGCGAGGCCATTCCGCGACCCGAGAGAATCGAGGCGGTGCGCGCGAATGTCGGCTGGGACAAGGTCGAGTGGCGTAATCCCGTGCTCCGGATGCCCGCCGGCATGGAAATCGACTTCGGCGGCATCGGCAAGGAGTATGCCGTCGACCGGGCGGCCGCTCTTGCAGGTGCCGAGACCAATGCATGCATGATCAATTTCGGCGGCGATCTCGTTGCGCTCGGGCCGCCGGGCGGGAAGGCCCGCCACGGCGAGGGATGGTCTGTCGGGCTCGAGAATCTGCAGGGCGGGGCCAGCGGCCGGCGCATCTCGTTGACCAAGGGCGCGCTGGCGACGAGCGGTGATACGCGTCGCTATTTGATTCGTGACGGCCGCCGTTATGGTCACATCCTCGATGCGCGAACGGGCTGGCCCGTCGCCGATGCGCCGCACACAGTGACAGTGCTTGCCTCGACCTGCACGCAAGCGGGCATGCTCGCGACGTTCGCCATGCTGATGGGCGCCGATGCCGAGCAGTTTCTCGATGACCAGCAGGCCGAGTACTGGTGCCTTCGCTGACATAGTGTCGCCAGCGAGCGACAGAGTATGTAGTTTCCGTAATGATCCCTCGGCAGGTTCTGCGAAGGGTTTGCCTCGCTCCTCACGTCCAACGCTCAACACGCACAAGGATGTCGAGAGGGACGCATGGAAACACAACTCGCCAGGGCAATCGGAAGCCAAACCACGATCAGGCGGTCGCAGCTGGCTGCGAGCCGCAACGTCCGCGAAGGCCGATCGCATCTCGTCATGCACACGCAGCCATCGCCGGGCCGCAGCCGCATCGAGGCGTTGATCGCCCGCGAATTCAAAACGCATTTCGATGCCGATGTCAGAGAATTCATGCCGACTCTGGTCGGGCTCTATGACAAGCCGGGCTGTCTCAAGGCAGCCGTTGGATGCCGTGCGGCCTCGACGGAACCGCTGTTTCTCGAGTCATACACGAACGGCCCGATCGAACAGCTGCTGCGGGTGCAGACCGGTTGCGACGTCGCCCGCGAGCGGATCGTCGAAGTCGGGAGTCTGGCCTGCAGCAGCGGTCGCGCAGCCATGGAAATCGTCACGGCGCTCGTTCCCGCTCTGATTGAAGCCGGCTTCTCCTGGGTCGTATTCACCGGCGCCGACACCGTCAGAAACGTATTTCGCCGACTGGATCTGAAGCCTGTCGCGCTTTGCATCGCCAACAAGCAAATGCTCGGTGACCAGCAGAATGCATGGGGCACCTATTACGACCACAACCCCGTCGTCATGGCGGGACGGTTGGCCGACGGCGTTGCCGCGCTCGACCCCATCGGTGGTGTCAACTGATGACGTCGAATGTCGGTGAGACGAACCGGAAGCTGACCGGCTGGAGCCATGTCAGGGCCGTGCTTGCGCTGCCGTTCATGAACACTGTGGTCATTCCCACGATTCTGCTCGTCTCGTTTCGGGATGCTCGACTGTTCAGTGGCAACACGACAGCCGAGGCCGCTGCCATTGCCGTTGCGCTGCCGTTTCTCGCCGTGGGGCTCACGCTCGTTTCGCGCGCCATCATGCTTTTCGTCAGCCGAGGCCACGGCACGCTGGCGCCGTGGGATCCGACGGAGGTGCTGATAACCGAGGACATCTACCGGTTCAGTCGAAACCCGATGAAGGCCGGATTGTTTCTCGTATTGATAGGCGAGGCGGTACTGCTGCGATCCACGGCAGTGACCGTGTGGGCTCTGACCTTCATCGTCGTCAATGCAGCGTACATTCGCTTGTCCGAGGAGCCGGGCTTGAGAGCCCGTTTCGGCGACGATTACACCGCTTACTGCCGGGCTGTTCCGCGCTGGTTTCCATTGCTGCCGGCGCGTCGGACGGGTGAACCGCAGGCCGGGCGCCCGTCATCGGCAAGCACGTCATGAGCGAGACCCTGGCCGCACTCGAAGCCCGTCGGCAGCATGCCGGGGATGCGCCCGCGTTGCTCGGCAGCACGGATCGGGTCTCGGTGAACGAAGCGCTCGGAGTTCTCGCGATTGCGGCGGATAACTCGCCGGACTGGGTCATCGCGGACCTGGCCGCGCAGCGGGCCGAGATTGCCGTCGTGCCACTGCCGCCATTCTTTTCCGCCGATCAGATTGCGCATGTCATCGCCGACAGCGGCGCGGATGCCATCGCCGCCGATGAGGCGGGATCGCAGCCTCTGGCATCGTTCCCGACCCGATTCGCAGCCGAGCTGACATCGAGGCTGAGTCTCCTGAAACTGCCGTCGAATCCCGGCGGCACGGCGCTGCCGGAGAAAACGGCGAAGATCAGCTACACATCGGGTACGACGAGCTCGCCGAAGGGCGTGTGTCTGACGCAAT
>JASFSD010000411.1:0-3155 GCA_050114575.1 Gammaproteobacteria bacterium
GAAAGCCTCGTGCACATGCTCTGGCATGCCGTAGAGGGCAGGCCGGACAACACGGCGGTCATCTTTCGCGATCGCCAGATCAGCTACCGCGAATTGGGACGCGCGACGAACGGGCTGGCCGATCGGCTCGACCGGCTGGGGCTCGAGCCGGGCCCGATCGTCGTCCTGATGCCGAACTCGATCGAGATGGATGTCGCAATCATGGCCGTGATGAGCTCCGGTCGTCAGGTCGCGCCGGTCAACCCGTTCTTCACGGTTGCCGAGATTCACAAGGCGCTGGACGGTTTCGGGGCAACGGCGATCGTCTGTGACGCCTCGACCAGAGACAAGGCCGTCGCCGCAGCAGAACGGCTCGGCATCGACGCCGTCATCGCCATCGGCGAAGGCGGTGAGAGCCTGGCTCAATGGACGGGTGACGCGTCGCTCGATCAAAGGCCCGAGCGAATGCCCGCAGCCGACGACCTGGCGCTTTCGATCTTCACCGGAGGGACCACGGGAGTACCGAAGGGTGTCGACCATACCCATCGCGGTCTCATGTGGAGCTTCATTCAGCATGTCAGCGTCTGGCCGGTACCGTTCGGCGAGGGTGTGTTCCTCAACGTCGCGCCGATGTTTCATATCTGGGGCCTTGGGTACGCGTCCTGGGTGCCGATCTATACGGCCGGAACGCTCGTCATGATTCCGAAGTACGAACCCGACGAAGTCGTTCGCGGGCTCGCCGAGCATCGTGTGAGCGTGTTCGCCGGAGGACCTGCGCCGATCTATCTCGGCCTGTTGACGAGCCCGTTGTTCAGCGAGGTGGACTTGTCGGCGCTCAAGTACTGCATCTCCGGGGGCGCGCCGTGTCCCGAGGACCTGCATCACGAATGGCTTGCGCGCACGGGCTGTCCACTGCTCGAGGGTTGGGGCATGTCCGAAGGCGCCCCGTTCTGCCTCAACCGTTACGACGGCGAACGCCGGCTGCTGTCGGTCGGCAACCCCGTGCCCGAAACTCAGGTCGAGGTGGTTGATCTCGAAACAGGGACGCGGATCCTGCCGATGGGCGAGTCCGGCGAGGTGCGCGTCAAGGGTCCGCAGCTCATGACGGGCTATCACAATAACCCCGAGGAGACGGCCCATGCGCTTCGCGACGGCTACATGTACACGGGTGACATCGGTTACGTGGACGAGGACGGGTTTCTCTATCTCGTCGATCGCAAGAAGGACATGATCCTGGTCGGCGGCTACAACGTCTATCCACGTGACGTCGACGAGGTGTTGTTCAATCATCCTGACATTCGCGAGGCGGCGTCGGTCGGCAAACGCGACGACCGGCTCGGCGAGGTCGTTGCCGCATTCGTCGCGCTCGAGCCTGGCGCGGATCTGGACGAGGAAGCCGTGTTCGCCTATTGCAAGGAGCATCTCGTCAAGTACAAGCGGCCCGTCGACGTGCGCTTCGTGGACGCGCTGCCGCGGACCCGCACCAACAAGATCGACCGGATCAAGCTCAGGAGCCTGCTCGCCGGAGCCCCGGGTGGCGCTTAAGCGGTCGAGTGGTCCATCCGGGCGAGTCGTCACGCTCGAGCACAGCTCGAAAGTGCTCGCCGACAACCCGCTCGGCGATCCGGCCGATCGCCTGATCGATGTCTGGCTGCCGCCGCAGTACGATCGCGAATCCGGCTCCGGACCGGGTAAACGGTTTCCCGTGCTGTTCGACCTCGTCGGCTATACGGGCTCGGGCAAGTCACACACGAACTGGCGGGCGTTCGACGAGAACGTGCCGGAGCGGGCAGCCCGGCTGATTCACAACAGGAAGCTCGATCCCTGCATCATCGTCTTTCCGGACTGTTTCACGGCGCTCGGCGGCAATCAGTACATCAACTCGACCGCGGTCGGACGTTATGCCGACTATCTGACCCGTGAGCTGATTCCCTTCATCGACGGCGAATTCAGGACGCTGGCGGCGCGCGAGCATCGCGGCTGCTTCGGCAAGTCCTCGGGTGGCTACGGGGCGATCATCCACGGCATGAAATACGCAAAATACTGGGGCGCCGTCGCCAATCACTCGGGGGACGCGTACTTCGACTTCGTCTATCGCGCGGACTGGCCGAATTCGCTGGACGAGCTCGCGAAGTATCGGGCGCCGAGGTCCGCGGAGGGTGAAATCGATGCGAGCGCGATGTCGGCCGGTGAGGACGGGGTCGACGATGGTCGCGTCAAGCGGTTCCTGGATCGCGTTCACCGGCGCCCCAATCTGACCAGCGGCGAGGTGCATTGCCTGATGAATCTGGCCATGGCGGCAAGCTACGATCCGGACCCGGAGGCACCGAACGGTTTTCGGCTTCCGTTTACGCTCGACCGGGGTGAGCTGATCCCCGCGCGCTGGCGCAGGTGGTTACGGCACGACCCGATCAATCTCGTCTCACGATATGCGAAGAATCTCAAGACCTTGCGCGGAATCTACATGGATTGCGGCCGGCGCGATCAATACCGAATCCACTACGGGATGCGCATTCTCTCAGCCAGGCTCCGTGAGCGTGGCGTTGGCCATCGCTATGAGGAGTTCGACGGTACCCACTCGGGCATCGACCATCGGATGGACTCGAGCCTCCCGTTTCTGATCAATGCGCTTCGATCCGGGTGATCGCGCGATCACGCGGAGTGGGTCGACTTTTCAACTCCCGGCGCGAACGGGCCAGTGGACGGATCGACATAGACTGGCGGCAAGAGCTCATTCTCGCCGTAGAGTCGCAGCGCCTTGATGGACAGGCGACTCATCTTCGAGAACTGCCCGATCGGAACCAGTTGCCTGTCACCTGCCCCCATGTCGCTCATGGTCACGTCTTCCCCCGGGGTAGAGTCAAGCACTGATCGCGCCGCCGGAGCGGCGACAGGTGAATTCAGCCCGAATGCTGGTGGCTGCGGCGCTTCTCGCTTGCCCCTGCCGGAGACACGCCGTTCGCACTGAAAACGCGTTCAGTGGCGATTATGATGCATGGGTGAGCGACGAGACCCCCTACGCCGACCTGTCGCCCGACACTATCCTGGGGGCGATCGAGTCAGTCGGCATCGCAACGACTGGCGCGATTCTCGCACTGAACAGCTACGAGAACCGCGTCTACCAGATCGGCACGGAAACGGGATTCGTCGTCGCGAAGTTCTACCGCCCGGGACGC
>JASFSD010000412.1:0-3148 GCA_050114575.1 Gammaproteobacteria bacterium
GTCATCGTGCACGGCCGCAACCAGGACCGGGGCCGGGAAGTCGTGGACGCGATCAATTCGGCGGGACCGGGTCAGGCAGTCTTTTATCGCGCCGACCTGGGCTCGCTCAGCGACGTCAAAGCCCTGGCCGACCAGGTCAAGGCGCAGCACTCAGCGCTGAACCTGCTGATCAACAACGCCGGCATCGGCGGCGCGAGCCAGGATGCACGGCGCGAGAGCGCCGACGGCCACGAGCTCGTCTTCGCCGTCAATTACCTTTCGCATTTCCTGTTGACTCGCGAGCTGTTGCCACTGCTCGAGGCCAGCGCGCCGGCGCGGATCGTCAACGTCGCCTCGATCGGCCAGCGGCCGCTGAACTTCGACGACATCATGATGACCGAGAACTACAACCAGCTGAGCGCGTATTCACAATCCAAGCTCGCTCAGATCATGTTCACGATCACGCTCTCAGAGCAGCTCGACGCAGACAAGGTCATCGTCAACAGCCTGCATCCGGCGACATTCATGGACACGCCGATGGTCACGAGCGCGGGACGCCAGCCCATGAGCACGGTCGAGGAAGGCGCCGACGCTGTCATGCAACTGGCGGTCGGGTCGGCCATCGAGGGCCGCAGCGGCCTCTACTTCAACCAGCTCAACGAGGCGCGGGCCAACGACCAGGCCTACGACGAGGCGGTGCGGCGACGACTCTGGGAGCTCAGCGTCTCGCTCACTGCGGGCGTTTAGCCGGGGCGTTCAACACCATTCGGACTGCGAGGGCGCGCACAGATGAAAGCAGCTGGTTCCGTGGTCATCGTATCGGCATGCTGCGCTGGCATGCTCGGGATTCTGCTCTCTACCGACCCGGCAAACGCACATCACTCGACGGCGATCTACGATTCCGAGAACCCGATCGAGCTCACGGGCAGTGTCGTCGAATGGCAGTTCGTGAACCCGCATACGATGATCGTTCTAGAGGTCACGGGCGAGGACGGCGAAACCACGACATGGAGCGTCGAGGGCAGCAACACGGCAGGTCTGTTCCGCCGCGGCTGGACGCCGGAGACGCTCAAACCCGGCGACGAAATTATCGTGACGGTCCGGCCGCTGCACAGCGGCGCACCCGGCGGCAATTACAGCAACGTCCGCTGGGCCGATGGCACGCCCGTCGATCCCAGAAGCGGCAGTGGCCGCTAGCTCAGTGATCCGGCCCGAGCCGCCCAGCGAGCCACCCAAGCTGGTCGTGAGAGTGATCCTGAGGCCGCTTGCATGCATCGCCGCTGGCCTTTGCCTGAGCGCCTGCTCCGACGCACCGTCGTCGGCGCAACCGTCCGCGTCGGGGGAGCCAACCGCGGCGTCCGCCCCGAGCTATCCGGACTGGAGCGGTCAATGGGCTCGCATCGGCAGCCTCAACTGGCCGCCCGAAGGCTATGCCGCCGCCGGGCCCGCTCCGCTCACGGAGGAATACGAGGCAATCCGTCAGCGCAACGTCGAGCTTCGCGAGCAGGGCATCCTCGCGGGTGACCCGCCGGCCACCTGTCTCCCGCCCGGCATGCCGCGAGTGATGAAGATGTCGTTCCCGATGGAGATCGTCATAACGCCTGCCATCACGTACATCATCGCCGACTGGGAAAGCCAGGTCCGTCGCGTCTACACCGACGGTCGCGACTGGCCCGACTACATTCTGCCCGAGTTCAATGGTTACTCGATCGGCGAATGGCAGGACGAGGACGGCGATGGCGTCTTCGATATGCTGTCGATCGAGACGCGCGGCATCAAAGGGCCACGCTCTTTCGACTCCACGGGCGTCGTGCCTCACGAGAATAATCAGACCGTCGTATTCGAGGAAATCCGGCGCATCGACGACGAGACGCTGGAAGATCGGATCACGACCATCGACGACGCGCTGACGATGCCGTGGACGATACATCAGCAGTACCGCCTCGAGACTGAGAACGTCGTCTGGATCGAATACGTCTGCGCCGAGGGAAATCGTCACATTCAGCTCGGCGACGAATGGTATTTCCTGAACGAGGTAGAAGGCACGCTCGACCCGACCCGCGAGGGCCAGCCCCGGCTAGTGCCGGCAACACAATGACCGGCGGGACGATGGCTGCTTCAGCGCATCGGCGCATCCAACATCCAGCGTCCAGCAGGGATAGAAAAACGCCATTCCAGGGCGGATAATTCCGACGATCCGAGCAAAGGGCGCCATCGCCCGCCACAACAACTTCGGGGGTTCTCATGCGTTGTCTCAACCACCTTCTCATTGCCACCGCCCTGTCCTGGACGATCGCTGCGGCAGCGCAAGCCGACGTGTCTCTCAATTCCGTCCGGGTTGCGGCCAAAGACGCGGAGTCGCTCGGCCGCTTCTACCAGTCGGCCTTTGGTTTGAAAGAAACGAATCGTCTCTCGCTGCAGAATGGCGTAGAGCTGTTCTTGAATTTTGGCGAGAGTGTCGAGGCCGCCCGAGCCAACTCGAGCCCGCAAGTCGTCATCATGCAAACGGAGCAAGGCCCCGGGAACGACGATCTGATGCACGTCATTTTCACTGTCAGCGATGCGGTAGCGACCGCGGCAGCCGTGCGCACGGCCGGTGGGACAGTCGAGCGCGAACCCATGCCGTACGGCAATTCGGGGATGATGATCGGATTTGTCGTTGATCCCGAGGGCAACCACATCGAGCTCATTCAGCCGGCGTCACCTTAGCGCACGGCTCGATACGAGCACGCGTCACCGCAGACCACGGCCCAGCGCGCGCGACGCGCGTCGATTGAACGCCATGCGAGTCGATTGAAGTCGCGGCTTCTGGTTATCGGCGCCAGCCGCGCCGATACTTGATCATGAGATAGCCGCCAATCATGCCGCCGAGGTGGGCGAAGTGAGCGACGCCGGAGGCCGTGCCCGTAACGCCGAGATAAAGCTCGAGCAACCCGTAAAGAGTCACAAACAGCCACGCCGGCATCGGTATCGGCGGAAACAGCAGCATGACTCGCCGCTTGGGGAAGTACATCCCGAAAGCCAGCAACAGCCCGAAGACGCCGCCCGATGCCCCGACGGTGGGAATCGGCGGGGAGTTGGTGATGGCACCCACGAGGAGATGCAGCAGGGCCGCGGAAAAGACACAGACCAGGAAGTAAGTCAGGTACCAGCGCTGGCCGAACAGCAT
>JASFSD010000413.1:0-3147 GCA_050114575.1 Gammaproteobacteria bacterium
CAAGACCGACGGTTCGCGAACCGTCACTTTCGGTGATGTTGCGAGCGTCAGACGCACATTCAAGGACCGCACAAATTTTGCTCGGCTGAACGGCGAAGCAACGGTCGCGCTGGAAATCACCAAGCGCGCCGGGGCGAACATTCTCCAGCTCGCGGACTCCGTCGAAGCGATCGTCGCGCAGGCTCGTGAGCTGCTGCCTGAAACCGTCGAGATCACCGTAACTCAGGACCGCTCCGAGGACGTTCGAATCATGCTGAACGACCTCGTCAACAATGTGGCGACGGCCGTCATACTGGTTATGATCGTCATCCTCGGTGCCCTCGGCATTCGATCGGCGGGCCTCGTCGGCCTCTCGATTCCCGGCGCTTTCCTGACCGGGATCCTCGCTATCGCCCTGCTCGGCTTCAGCATGAACATCGTCGTGCTGTTCTCGTTGATCATGGCCGTGGGACTGCTCGTCGACGGCGCGATCGTCGTGGTCGAGCTGGCCCAGGTCAACCTGAGCCACGGCTATTCCGCCCGACGCGCCTATACCGAGGCCGCCAAGCGCATGGCCTGGCCGATCACCGCTTCCACGGCGACGACGCTTGCCGCCTTCATGCCGCTCTTGTTCTGGCCCGGAATGATCGGCGAATTCATGATCTATCTGCCGATCACTCTGCTCGTGACGCTGGCTGCGTCATTGGTCATGGCCCTCCTGTTCGTGCCGACCGTGGGAGCACTGTTCGGCGGCAACCAGCCGTCGGCTCAGACCGAGCCGGACGCCGACGCCGAGCATCCGACCAACCTGCTCGAGGAAGCGCGCACCTACCTGTCCGAAATGAAGGGCTTCACGGCGCTGTACATCCGGGTCGTAAGGCAGGCATTGAAAAGACCTGTGCTCGTGCTCATGGCAACGATCGCGGTGCTGCTCGGTACCAGCGGGCTGTACTGGGGACTCGGGCTCGGCTACGAGTATTTCCCCGAGATCGAGCCGGAGCTTGCCGTGCTCAACATCCATGCGCGCGGCGACCTGTCCGTGGACGAGCGCGACGCGCTCGTTCGGCAGGTCGAAGATCGAATCCTCGACATGACGGAGTTCGAATCCGTCTACACGCGTGCCGGCACTTATCTCGGCAACGACATCGGCGAGGACGTGATCGGCCGGATTCAGATCGCTTTCCTGGACTGGGAACTCAGGCGGCCAGCGGAAGAGATTCTCGCCGAGATCCGCGAGCGCACCAGCGATCTCGCCGGCATCATCATCGAGCCGCAGACCCAGGACCCGGGTGTCACCCAGGGGAAGCCCATCCGGATCGAGCTGTCTTCCGGAAATCCCGAGCTGCTGCCCGGCTCAGTCACGCGAGTCAGAAGCGCGTTCGACGAGGTCGGTGACCTCATCGATGTCACCGATAATGTGCCCGTGCCCGGAATCGAATGGATTCTGACCGTAGACCGGGAGGAAGCTGCACGATTCGGCGCCGACATAGCGACGATCGGCAGCGCCGTTCAGCTCGTCACCAACGGCATCATGATCGGCGATTACCGTCCCGACGACGCAGACGACGAAGTCGATATCCGCGTCCGTTTTCCGAGCCAGCGGCGCAACATCGCCGAGCTCGACGAGCTCATGGTCAACACCAGTAACGGCAGTGTGCCGATCCGCAATTTCGTTGCCCGCACGGCCGAGCCGCGGGTCGGAAATCTGCATCGAACCAACGGCATCCGGACGCTGACGGTCGAGGCAGACAAGGAGGACGATGTCCTGACCGACACGAAAATCCGCCAGCTCCAGGCCTATTTCGGCTCTGTGAAGGACTGGGACCCGGCCGTCGGCATTGCCTACAAGGGTGAGGCCGAGGACCAGGCCGAAGCACAGGAGTTTCTCACCCGGGCGTTCACTGCCGCCCTGTTCCTCATGGCCATCATCCTGGTTGCCCAGTTCAACAGCTTCTATCAGGCGCTTCTGATTCTGACGGCGGTCGTCTTTTCCACGGTCGGCGTGCTGATCGGCCTCATCGTCACCAATCAGCCTTTCGGCATCGTCATGAGCGGCATCGGTGTCATCTCACTGGCCGGCATCGTCGTCAACAACAACATCGTGCTGATCGACACCTTCAACCGGCTGCGCGAGGCCGGCGCGGAGGCAATCGAAGCGGCCGTCCTCACCTGCTCACAGCGCCTGCGGCCGGTGCTGCTGACGACGATCACGACGATTCTGGGCCTCATGCCGATGGTGCTCGGCATGAACATCGATCTCATCAACCGTCACGTCGAGGTCGGCGGGCCTTCCACGCAATGGTGGACTCAGCTCGCGACGGCAATCGCCGGGGGGCTGGCTTTCGCCACCGTTCTGACGTTGATCGTGACACCGAGCCTGCTCGTGCTCGGCCACCGTGTCAGCTCCGGCCGGACTGCTCCCGCAGAATAAACTCGGCACCCTTTTCCGCGATCATGACGGTCGGCGCGTTGGTATTGCCGGCCGTGATCTCGGGCATGATGGATGCATCGACGACGCGCAGCGAGTCGATGCCGTGCACGCGCAGACGATCGTCGACCACGGCAGCCGGATCCGACCCCATCTTGCAGGTGCCGACGGGATGAAAGATTGTCGTCCCGAGATTCCGGGCCGCATAGAGCAACTCCTCGTCGGTCTGAACCTCGGGACCGGGCTTTAGCTCCTGCGGCGAAAAGCGCGCCAGCGAATCCGCAGCCATGATTTCGCGCGTTCTCTTGAGACCCTTGACCGCGACGTCACAATCGTGATCGGTCGACAGGTAATTGAGAGCGATCGCAGGCGCATCGGCGGCTCGCGGCGTACGGATCCGAATCGAACCGCGACTCGTGGGCTTCAGGTTACAGACCGACGGCGTGATCGCATCGAAGCGGTGCAGCGGATCGCCGAACTTGTCGAGCGACAGCGGTTGAACATGCCATTCGAGATTCGGCGTTTCGCGATCGGCGTCGCTGCGGTCGAAAGCGCCGAGCTGGGACGGAGGCATGGTCATCGGTCCCGTGTGGCGCAGGAAATACTCGAGCGCCATCGCGGCCTTGCCGAACAGCGACCGGGCGCGACGATTCAGCGTGACCGTGTTGGAGACGCCGTAAACCGTTCGGATCTGCAGATGATCGTGCAGGTTCTCGCCGACCCCCGGCAGCTCACGCCTG
>JASFSD010000414.1:0-3147 GCA_050114575.1 Gammaproteobacteria bacterium
CGAAAACACGAAAATTTCCCTGTTTCGAGACGAGCACACCGATGCGGAGCACGTCGCGATCGTGATTGGCGATCCGGAGCCCGGGGTGCCGGTCCCGGTGCGCATGCACTCTGCCTGTCTGACGGGCGATGTGCTCGGGAGCCTCAGATGTGATTGCGGCGAGCAGCTCAAGACGGCCATACAGAGGATCGCAGGGCTGGGCGCAGGCGTATTGCTCTATCTCGATCAGGAGGGGCGCGGGATCGGGCTCGCTAACAAGCTGCGGGCGTACTCGATTCAGGATTCCGGGCTCGACACACTCGACGCCGACCGGCATCTGGGCTTCAGTGCCGATGAACGCAGCTACGAGGTCGCGGCGAGCATGCTGAAGTCGCTCGGCATCGCAAGCGTACAGATCATGACCAACAATCCCGAAAAGATTGCTGCTCTGCGCGAGCACGGTATCCACGTCGACGGCCGCCTGCCGCTGGTCGGCAGCATCAATGCGCATAACGAGAAATATCTCCGCGCAAAGCGCGAGAAGGCCGGTCATCTCGACGACGAGACGAGCGCCCGCGACTCAGCGCAGAACGCTTAACGGCGTCGCCGCCACCTCGGACAGCAGCTCGACGAAGCTCTTGCTGATGTGTGCTAGGTAGACCGCGCCCCGTTCGGCATCCGCACTCCTCGCATTCCCGGCAACGCCCGCCGCATCGAGGTCGTGTGCCTTCCAGCCGAAGCCGACCGGCTTTTCGGCGCCGAGCCAACGGTTTTTCCGCGCCATGGATCGCACCGCGCCGCCGAAGTCATCGAGTTTCCCGGTTGCAACTAGCTCCGGGTGCAGATGCAGCATCAGCGACGTCTCGATCTCCCCGCCATGCAGGCCCGTGGTCCATTCCTCGCTCGAAAACAGTTCGTCGGGCGCGCCGAAAGCAAAGTAGTTGCAGCGCACGACGAGCATGTCCCAGGCCACCCGCAACCGGATGGCTGCCAGGTCGACCAGGCTCTTCTGACCGCCATGCGAATTCAATATCACGAGCTTGCGGATGCCCGTCCGGGCAACCCCTTCTGCAATGCCCAGCCAGGATGCCAGCAGGGTCTCGGCTGCGATCGACAGGGTCCCGGAGAAATCCTCGTGCTCGCTGCTGGCGCCAAAGTTGAGCGCCGGGAGAAACAGCGCGACGATATCGTCAGGAATGGCGGCGATTGCGGCACGAACGATGCCGTCGTTGATCAGTGCGTCGGTTGCGAGAGGCAGATGCGGCCCATGTTGTTCGACAGCCGCGACGGGAAATACGGCGATGGTCCGCTCGGGGTCGAGGCCCGCGAATTCGGTCGTCTTCAGTTCCTGCCAGTAGCCTGACCGCATTGATGGCTCGCTCGAATGGGGTCCGCAAGCATAGTCGCACGGCACTGGCGGTGGCCAGTGCCCGCCAGCCGCCAGATCTCGAGAGCGGCCCGAACCTGGCGCGGGGCTGCGCGGTGAAGTGTAATTGGCGCAATGGAGAATCCGGTCGGAGGAGCGATGCCATGAATCCGAGTAATCGTCGAGGCCTGCGTGCCGTGGTCCTGGCTGCGACGGCTCTGTGCCTGATATCCGGCCCTGCCGTTGCTGAACCCACTCGTTACGAGATCGACCCGGCACATACGGTCATCGCGTTCATGGTCGAGCACATCGGCTTCGCCCGTGTGCTCGGTTCCTTCACCGAGGTGCAGGGAAACTTCGTGTTCGACGAAACGGCCGGGATGGTCAGCGACATCGCGGTCACGGTCAGTACTGCCAGCGTGGTCAGCCACGACGAGGATCGGGACGAGCATCTCGTCAGCGACGATTTTCTCGATGTCAGAGAGTTTCCCGAGATGACATTTTCCGCCGGCGAGGCGCGCAGAATCAGCGACGGCGGGTTCGAGGTGGCGGGCGAGCTGACGCTGCTGGGCGAGACGAGGCCTCTGGTTCTCGAGGCAACCCTGAACAAGAGCGGTGACTACCCGATCGGCCGCAATGCCTACGCCATCGGTGTGTCTGCGCGCGGCGTCCTGCGGCGCTCGGATTTCGGCATGGATTACGCTGTCGACAACGGCTGGGTGGGCGACGAGGTCGAGATCATCATCGAATTCGAAGCGCAGCGGCAATAGCGGCGTGAACCGGGGACGACAACCGCGTCGATCAATCTGAGGGATAGATCACCCGCCTTGCTCGGCGCGAAGTCGCGCGTTCAGATCCTGAGTCCAGCTGCTTTGTGCCCCGCGGTCGATTCCGTGCTGCGTCTCGCGGTCGTAGGCTTCCTGACGGCTGCGGTAATCGCGCCAGGTCTCCTCGTAGATCGAGCCGACCAGCCGGTCGATGCGGTCCCGAGTGTCCCGGGTTGCTCTGCGCTCGCTACGGCCCTCGCAATCGCGCATATCGCCCACGAATTCGCGGGTCCGCGCGTCGAAGCGCTCTTTGTACAGCTGCAGTATGTCGAAATGTCCTTGTTCGTGCTGCAGCACCGAGTCGTTGTCATGGCCGGCCCGGACCCAGGAGCGATCCGGGTGGAACAGGGCCTGTGATGTGATGCCGTCGATCCGGAAACGGCAGCGGGCCCGGGACCACTGCACCGTATATTCGTAAGACCACGTCAGCGAGCCCGCGGTGGCAGCCACGCGTCTGTCCTCGGTGTCACTGGGCACGGTGCCGCGGAAGTTGCTCCAGGCGAGCCGGGTAGACGGGCTCCACTCTATCGCGCTCGGTTCCTGGGCGAGAGATGGGCCTGCGGTCAGGACTGCGAGACTGATCGCCGTATGAACACCGAAGGAAGCAACCCGGGTTCGCTGCGTGCTGCGTTTCCCGATACGGCAGCCTTGCAATGGCGGTCGCTGGCCCTCTGGCTCCCGGATGCTCACGCCGAACGCTTGCGGCGACGCTCCCGCTTGCGTGGGACTTGAAGCTCGAGCTCTACTGGCTCTTCCATCGGGTGAGATATGAAATGGCCCTGAGCATAGTCGATACCCAGCTCTGCCAGGAGTATCAGAGTTTCCTCGTTCTCGACGCACTCGGCAATCGTCTCCATGCGAACCGCGCGGGCGACCTCGCCCATAACGCGGATGAAGGTCTGGTTCATCTCGTCGTTCTCGAGCCCGAGAACGAACGACCCGTCGATCTTCAGGTAGTCTACGGAAAGCTGACGC
>JASFSD010000415.1:0-3143 GCA_050114575.1 Gammaproteobacteria bacterium
TGATGTAGGCAATCCGCGTGCTGAAGACGCCGGGAATGCCCGTCATCTCCTCGTAGATCATGTCGGCGATCCGGTGCGAGGTGCTGCGCATCTCGTCGCCCGTCGTCGACACGCGAAAGCCCAGCAACTGCTCCGCTCGCGTGACGTCAAAGAGCTGAAACGAAATCGTATACCGGTCGGGCGCATCCTGAGTCACCTGGCCGATCAGGACGATGTCGACGTCGACGATTCGCCAATCCTGAAAGTTGAGATCGGTCGCCTGCGTCGGCCGCGACACCATGTCGCGGCGCTCAATCGGATCGAAATAGCCGCTGTTGCCGAGATCGCGCTCCACCAGGGCAGCCACATCGAACGGCGCGACTGCACCCGTTCCCCGCCAGCCGAACGGCACGATGGCGGTCGGGATCTGCCGTTCGACGCCGCGCGACACAGTGACCTCGAGCTGCGCCACGGCGGGAGCGGCGGGGGCCAGAGCGAGCACGACGACGAGTGTGCGAAGGCGGAACCAGATCGTCGACTGCATTAAATTCTCCAGGAGCCTAATCAATGGGGCTAAACGTTATACGCACAACACGCTCGAACGCGACACCTCTCGGTGGCTGCGGCAGCGGCGAGGCGTTGAGCACCGCGTTCTCGATCGAGCGAATGATATTACTGTCCGAGGTGTTGCATCGATCGGTCGTGACATTCACCACCTCCCCGTTCGGCAGTTGCTCGACGATCAGCACGCATTCGAGCTCGGAGCTGACGTTCGGCGGCCGAATCCAATAGAGCGCCACGCGGTCCGAGATGGCGCGCGCCCACTGGTCGCGCAGGCCGGCATCCCGAGCCGCCCGCGCCTCCTGCTCGGCGGCGATGGCTCTGGCAATCTCCGCCTCGACGGCTTCGCGGCGGGCCCGTTCCTCGGCTTCTCGACGCAGGCGCTCTTCCTCCGCCGCCCTTTCGGCCGCGAGACGTTCTTCCTCCTGACGGCGACGCTCTTCCTCCTGGCGCTGACGCTCCGCTTCGGCCGCCTGTTCGGCTGCGAGCCGCTCGGCTTCCTGTCGCTCGCGCTCGATGCGCTGCTGCTCGGCGATGCGCTCGGCCTCGAGCCGCTCTTCCTCGAGGATGGCCAAACGCCGCCGCTCGGCGTCGGCTGCTTCTGCCTGGAGTCGGAGCCGCTCCTGCTCGGCGGCTTCCTGCTCCTGCCGGATTCGTTCGAGCTCGGCCTGCTCCTGCCGCAACCGCTCCTGACGCTCCTGCTCCTCGCGCTGCCTTTGCCGTTCGAGCTCCAGCTGCCGCTGCCGCTCCGCCTCCTCGGCCGCTTCGATGCGCGCCATCTCCGCCTCGATGGCCGCCTCGTTGATCATGACGGCCTCGATCGGCACGACCACCGGTCCCGGCGCCGGCCGGTTACGCCCGAGCGGAATACTGAAGGTCAACGCGGCAACGATTGCGGCGTGCCCGAGCATCGACAGCACGAAAGCCAGCTGGCGATCTCTGCGCTGCGACGCCATCTTTCAGATCCCTTCCTCTTCGAGCGGCTCGGTCAGGATACCGATCCCCGTCGCGCCTGCGCGCTGCAGCAACCCGAGACCGTAGGCGGCGCGGCCAAAATCGACGGCTTCGTCTGCTTTGAGAACGACGGGCGTGTCGGGATTCCGACGAATGATCGCGGCCGTGGTCGTAAGAACATTCTGTTCGTCGATTGGCTCCTCTGGGGCGGCGCCGAGATTCAGGTAGAACGAGCCCGCCGCATCGATGCTCAGGATCAGCACCTCGTTCTGCTGCATGAGCTCCGCATCGAGCGGCGCGGCATCGGCCTCGGGCAGATCGACCGTGATGCCCTGCTGCAGCATCGGCGCTGTGATCATGAAGATGATCAGTAGCACGAGCATGACGTCGATGTAGGGCACGACGTTCATCTGCCCCATCAGCCGCCTGTCCTTCGACCGTCTCATCCCGCCGGGGCCTGCGTCCGGCGCACCGCGCTGCGCTCGAGAATCGAGGCGAGCTCCTCCATGAAGGTGTCGTACCGGACCTCGAGCCGATCGACCTGGTCGGCATAACGGTTGTAGGCGATCTGTGCCGGAATGGCGGCAAACAGCCCCATAGCCGTTGCGACCAGAGCTTCGGAAATGGGTCCCGCAACGAGCGCGATGGTCACGCTTTGCGCACCCTGCAGCGAATAGAAGGCGGACATGATGCCCCAGACGGTGCCGAACAGACCGACATAGGGGCTCGTCGAGGCGACGGTCGCAAGGAACGAGAGGTTCTGCTCGAGCCGGTCTACCTCTCGCATCTGCGAGACGTTCATCGCCCGATGCGCGCCCTGAACCAGTGCGCCGGCACCCATGCCCGATTCCTGCCGCAGTCGCCCGAACTCGCTGTAGCCGGCCTGAAAAATGCCCGCCATGCCGAGTGCGGACTCGCCGGATTGCTTGATGTCACGATAGAACTTGGTCAGATCGATTCCGGACCAGAAACTCGACTCGAAATCGTCCGCGTCAGTGACGGCCTGCTTCAGGAGCTTCCGCTTTTCGATTATGACAGCCCACGATGCGATCGATGCCAGCAGCAACAGCAGCAGCACCAGCTTGACGACCAGGCTCGCATTCCAGACCAGATCGATGACAGAGAAATCGCCACTCATCACTTCAGCCTTTCAAGAAATACCCCGGGCCAGCGCCTGGCCCGATGACTCGTGCTATCGACGCAGGCGATCTCGGCCCGGCCTTCGGCAATGAGGTTGCCATCGCTCGAGCCGCGCCGGACTTCCTGCCGAAAACCGGCTCGCGCACCCTTGAGCTCGTCGAGGTCCGCGCTGACGGCCAGCACCTCACCGAGCTTCCCCGGCGCAATGAACCGCGCTTCGATCGAAGTCAGCACGACGGCCAGGCCGAGCGTCTCGTCGAAGCTGCGATGATCGAAGCCGCGGACCCGCAGCCAATCCGTCCGCGCCCGCTCCATGAACCGAAAGTAGCTCGCGTTGTAGACCACGCCCTGAGCGTCTGTGTCTTCGAGATAGACGAGGACTTCATGCCAGTATGCCGCCATTCATGGCTCTCAGTCGAAGAGATCCGCCGGGCGATCGGGCGCCTGCGGAGCCTGCAGACCGAAGTGCAGGTAGGCGGCTCGCGTCGCGATGCGTCCGCGCGCGGTGC
>JASFSD010000416.1:0-3131 GCA_050114575.1 Gammaproteobacteria bacterium
AGGGATCGATCACCCGGATCATTCTGGAAATGGCGGCACCGATCGCTGCCGGCATGGTCTTTCAGACGCTGTACCTTCTGGTGGACCTGTATTTCGTCGCGGGCCTGGGTGATGCATCGGTAGCCGGCGTCGGCGCAGCCGGCACGATCATGTTTCTGGTCATGGCCCTGACACAGGTTCTGGGCGTCGGCGCTGTAGCGCTGATATCGCAGGCCGTCGGGCGCAAGGACCGTGACGAAGCGAATCTGGTCTTCAATCAGTCCATCGCTCTGTCCGCTATCTGTGCGATTGCAACGCTGATCGCCGGCTATTCCGTCGGCACATCCTATGTGGCGTCGATTGCGGCAGACGAAGCCACGCGGGTCGAGGGCGTAACCTTCCTGCGCTACTTCCTGCCGGGATTGTCCCTGCAGTTCGCGATGATCGCGATGGGCTCTGCGCTGCGCGGTACCGGGATCGTCAAACCCGGTATGGTCGTGCAGATTCTCACCGTCCTGCTGAACACCATTCTTGCACCGATCTTCATAGCCGGCTGGCTGACCGGCATGCCGCTTGGCGTCGCCGGAGCCGGCCTGGCGAGTTCCGTTTCGGTCGCGGCCGGTATCGGGATGCTCTGGTTCTATTTCATCAAGCTCGAACGCTACGTCGGTTTCAATCGTGCACTGTGGGCACCGAGGCTCCATGTCTGGCGCCGCATGCTCGATGTCGGACTGCCAGCGGGCGGGGAGTTCGCACTGATGTTCGTCTACATGGCCGTGGTCTATCTCGTCATCGCCGATTTCGGCGCCGCGAGCCAGGCTGGATTCGGTATAGGCGGACGCGTCATGCAATCGATTTTTCTGCCGGCGATGGCCATCGCCTTCGCGGCTGGCCCGATTGCCGGTCAGAATTTCGGCGCCCGGCGCCCCGATCGCGTGCGGGAGACATTGAACAAGGCACTGATTCTGAACGCGGCTGTCATGATCGTGGTCACTGCGTTCCTGCAGTGGCGCTCGGGGCTGTTGATTCGCGTATTCACCGATGAAGCCGATGTGATTGCGATCGGCTCCGATTTCCTGCGCATCATCTCGTGGAACTTTCTGGCGCAGGGGATCATCTTCACCTGCTCCGGTATTTTCCAGGGGCTGGGCAATACAAAGCCGGCGCTGCTGAGCTCGTTCACGCGTATTGCGCTGTTCACGCCGCTCGCCCTGCTGGCGGCTCGCCGCGACGGCTTCCAGATCGAGGATATCTGGCACCTCTCCGTCCTGACCGTCCTGATTCAGGCTGTGCTGAGTTACATGCTGCTGCAACGCCAGTTCCGGACGCGCCTCGCGACACTCGAAGACGCCGAAGCGCCGGCTGGGGCGGTGCCGGCCACCGGCCAGGCTACGCCGGCCGTGCAGTCGCCCGCGGCCGACTGAGAATCGCTGCAGCAACTGCCACTACGAGACGGAACCGCCCGCCGTCCGGTCGGCCCGTTCGAGATCTCCGTCGACGAGTGCCAGCAGCTCCAGCCGCCAGACGGGCGGGATCCTGAGCGGCGAGCAGAGGACCGGCGACGCGAGGCCCTCGGCGTCTGCCGAATCGATCGTTTCCAGAACGTGGATTGCATTGAGCTTCGAAGCAAGACGATACCGCTCTCCGGCCCGGGGCTCTGCAACCACAGGTGGGCGAAGTAACACGTTGAGAAAGCTCATCGCGAACAACCGCTCGATTGCAAACTCGACATCGCGTCGCGGATAGGCCGCGAGCTCGGACTGCTCCAGAAACTCGGCCAGCCTGACTGCCCTCCCCCCGGCGAGATCGAGCACGACCTTGTGAACATCCGAGGCGAGATCGACGGCGCAGCTCTGGCAACCTGTCGGCGGGCCTCGATGTCATGCCCGTCACCGGCTCGCTTCAGATACAGATCACCGAGCCCTGCTAGGCCACGGGCTCGTTCGCGCCCACCCTCTTGCGCGCGCTTTCGGTACAGGTCGAAGCGCTGACTCGTATTCAGCATCAGGTCCTTGGTCGTCTCGCAGAATTCCGCCTCGCCCCCGGCAGTGATGGCCTGCCAGACCTCGAAGGCGTCGGCGGTCAATATGAGCTCGGAATAATTCGGCTGCACGTTGGCGCTGTCCAGATACTCGAGACCGAGCCCGCCGAGCCTGGCGTGCACCTCGGAAAAATGTAGGCTCGGCAGCTGCCGGTTCAGCAGATCATGCTGGACGACGCCGTCCGGGTATTTGGCGAATTGACGCATGAGCTCTGACATCGCCGCTTCGTCTTGCGCAAAGCGCCTTCAGATAGTGGCTGACCGGATCCTGCACGGCCGAGCCCGGCACGGGCCGCGCGCTCGCGGCCGAGCGCGACATGCTGGGCGTGGAGGTCGACGCCGACAAATTGACCTTCGGGACAGGACGCGGCCAGGAGATTCAGCGTGCTGCCGTTGCCGCACCCGAGATCGCAGTAGGTGAAAGGTTCAGTCAGCGGGCCTCGCGATGCGCCCGCACACGCAGCGACCCACTGCATCTGGACGGGCGTCTGCGCCAGCACGAATGACGAGGGATAGACGAGATCGACTGTGTAACCGGAACCGGGTCCGGGCGCCTGGCCTGTCGTCTGCCAATCAGATCCTGCAATCGCATGCGCAGGGCAATGCTTCGGTACGAGTCATGGCGTCCCCTGTCGAACGGATCGTGCTCGATCAATCGAATCGCGGACGATAGCCGAAGGGCAGCCGCCAGGCCAATCCGCGAGGCGCGGCCACCAACCTGTTGACGACGTCCTGGCGTTTTAATAGGTTGATTGCCAACCGGAGAAAGCGGAGCGTGCCATGAAAACATCGCGTCGAGCACTTTTGACTGTCGGTGGCGCACTCGGCACGGCAGCGACTTTCGGCTGGCCGGCTTTCGCGCAGAAGGTGCCGGTTGCAGGCCTCATCTTCCCGCCACTCGACTATCCGATACCACCCGATGCCAAACGGCTGTTCCCCGAAGGGTTGAACTTCATCAGCAACGGCGTCGGGCTGCCGGGCGGCATGACGATCGAAGGCTACGAGGAGGCGATCCCGCGCGTCGTGCCGCGCGCACGTGAGCTCGCCGACGGCGGTGCCGATTTGATTTCGGTCTTCGGCTCGTCGATCACTTTTTTCAATGGGGCGGAGT
>JASFSD010000417.1:0-3130 GCA_050114575.1 Gammaproteobacteria bacterium
GCCGAAGGCAAGACGCCTCTGACAGAGGCCGAGGTCGAGATCATCGAATGGTGGATCGCGGCCGGCCTGCCGATCGAGACGACGATGGGCGAGGTCGAGGATGCGCCGGATGCCGCAGTCGAGGGCCTGATTCGCACCGAGCTCGGGCTGCCGCCCTCAGGCTGAGAGCGTCCCCGTTGACGCGCGGGCAGCCGCGTCGTTCCCTGGCTCAGCCGCGTATGGAGCGGCGTGCGCAGTCAGCGGCGGGTGCCGCCCCGGCTCGCCGAAGGCGCGCCGTTCGACCCGGACGGAGCCGAACGCGCCGATGGTTGCGACCGTGACGGTGCCGCGCTGCCCGACGACGACCGCGAGACTCCGCCGATCGTACCTCCGCCTGACGGCCGTGACGCGCGCACCGGCGGTGCCGATGAGCGCGACGGCGAAACGGTTATGGTCCTGCCGGACGAGGTTCTCGGTGCCGCGCTCGTCGAAGGCGCTGTCGTTACGCGGGGCCGTGTCGTTACGCGGGGAGTTGTCGTCACCCGAGGTGTTGTCGTCATCCGAGGCGCCGTAGTGGTTCTCGGTGTCGCGGTGGCTCTCGATGTCGTTGTCGTTCGCGTGCTCGACGCAGTGTTGCCAGTGGTTGTGCGCGTGCGTGTCGACAGCGTGCCCGACGTGCGTGGTGCCGGGTTCGAACTGTCCGCTCGCGGCCGTGTCGTCACTATCGTCGATTCGGACGGGTCGATGCCTCTGATTCGTGCTGACGACGCGGACGACGACTGTACGGATCGCGTCGACCTTGGCGCGGAGGTCGAGTTCGATGTCGACCTCTCGGTCAGGCCGCGAATCAGCGCACCCTGACGTTCGCGGGTTGTCGTTCGTTCCGTGGTGACGGTGCGCCTCGCATTCGGTCCCGACAGCTGGCCGGCCGTGTTGCTGCCGTTGGTCCTGGTTCGGCTAACGCCTGGTTGCGTCTCGACGGTGGATGTCCGCGCCGTGCGGGCGCTGCTGGTGTTGCCTTCGACGGTCAATGTTCGCGGCCGGCTTCCGCCGCGTCTGGGGTTAGGGCGCCAGACGTTCGTATAGTTGCTGGAGGAAACCGTCACGACGACGTCGTTGCGGTAGTAGTACGGCCGGTACAGGTAGTAACTGTTCAGGTAGTACGGGTGCGACCGGTGGGTGTGATGGTAGGCATGCAGGTAGTGCGAGTGCCATCCGATCGAAAAGTACGACGTCACGCCCCAGAAGAAGCGCGTCGGAAAGTAGTAGCCGACCGGATAGGGGTAGTAATAAACGGGGTAGCCGATCGGGTAGTAGTGATACACCGGCGTCGAATGGTAGACGACGACCTCGCGCGGCTCGTAGACGGGGATGTATACGACCTCCGGATCGGCCGGTGCGATCTCGATGACACCGTCGGATTCCGTCACGACCTGTTTATCGTCGCTCGGCAGGTTACCCGCCGCCAGCGCGAGCCGTCTGAAATCCTGTGCCGCCGCGAGCACGGCAGCCTCGTCGGTCAGAACGGCTTCGCCGAGTGCCCAGGTCCACTCGAGATCCTCGTCCATCATGCGCAGGATCTCCGGGTAGTTCAGCAGCGCGACGATGGACTCGTCCCAGGATTCATCGGGCTCGAGCGTCGGATCGAGCTCGAGCTCGTCGAGAAAACGGGCGGCGCGCACGATGTCGAGCGGGAATGTCGAGGCCGGCAGGACGATGCCGAGTACGTCATCCGGGTAGAGGGCGATCGGGGCGACGAGCTCCTCGAGGTCGGTCGAGTCGATCTCCTGTGACCGCGCAATGCCGGTGACGAGCAGGGCGCCCGCCACCAGCAGCGCGGAACTCAGGAGCCATAGGCGCCGGAAGTCCGGCAGAATCTGGGCGGTTTTCTTCATGATGAGCCAGAGCTTAGCGGTAGCAAGCTGAACGAGGCCTTAACCGGCGGCCGATCGACGCTTCGCCGGCCCTCCGCTAGAATCTGCCGGGTCTCGGTTTTCTGACCTGCGGACGAGCTCGGCCGCTCGCCTGCGTCCGTCGGGGTCCGATTGAGGGGGGTAGGCCAGTGAAAATTGCATGCAGTCTGTTCGGCGGGATATTCGTACTCGCGATCGGTGTGCCAGTCGCCCGGGCGCACCACTCGTTTGCCGCAGAGTTCATCGAGGGTTCGAGCGGGGAGGTCGAAGGCACCGTTACCCGGGTCTGGTTCACGAATCCGCACGTGCGCTATCGGCTCGAAGCGACGCAGGACGACGGCACGGTCGAGGAGTGGGAGCTGCAGCTGACCAGCGTCACCAACCTGAGGCGCAGCGAGTGGTACCGCGACACAGTGCAGGTTGGCGACACGATCTGGGCCCAGGGCGAGGTGGCGCGCGACGGCTCCAACAAACTTTACGCTCGTCGAATCGACGTCGAAGGCGGCCGCCAGCTCGGCGCCTACGGCGGCCGTCGCGATCAATCGGAGGATGCGCCGAGCCTGACTTACGAAGACTACGGTTACGGCCAGCTCAATCAGGATCATCCGTTCGATATCAGCGGCGCCTGGAACAACGGTTTCAAGTTCAGGGTCACGGCCGACGATCTCGAGCCCAAGCCCTATCCATTCACGGACGAAGCGCGCGCCATGTACGAGGCAACAGCCCACTACGATGATTATTCGCTGCGCTGCCTGGCGCCGGGGCTCCCCCGTATCATCGGCGCCCCGTATACGATGGAGATCGTCGACGCCGGCACGCATTACCTCGTCGTGCACGAGGAGCACAACATGCCGCGCCGGATCTATATGGACGGGCGCGAGGCGCCTGCCAATCTGCAGCCGAGCTCGCTCGGCTTTTCCGTGGGCCGCTGGGAGGGTGACAACGTGCTCGTCATCGAAACGACGCACCTGCTGCCCGGCTGGCTGGATGGCTCGGGGCTGCCGATGTCGGGAGACGGCACGCGCATCGTCGAGCGCTGGGAGTTCGCCGACGATCGCCTGACGATGGATCGCATTGCGACCTTTTACGATCCGTATTACACGGCGCCGCTTGTGCGCCGGCGCGGCTCGGCTCGCGAGCCCGGCCTCGTCGTCTATGAGATGGCGACCTGCGATCCGCAGAGCTACTACATCGATCTGTACGAGAGCGGTCAGATCGAGGAGTACCTGTATCGTTGA
>JASFSD010000418.1:0-3116 GCA_050114575.1 Gammaproteobacteria bacterium
CGACTCATCCGGTCGAGATCGGAGAAGCTGACGGATTCACCCTGATTGACGATCGCAGCACGGTCGCCGTTCTCGCGGCAGCTCGTAATGCACAGCTCGGCCAGCGACGCGTAGCTGTCAGGATCGATTTCCGGGGGAACGCCCTCGGGGTAGCTCGAGTGCCAGCGTCGTTCTTCCATGTCAGTCCAGAATCTCAGAGAGGACAGCCCAGACGTTCTCGAACATCGGCCGTTGCCCGCTACCGTTCGGGTGCATCCTGTCGGGTTGCATCTTCGAAGCGTCGAGCGCGACGCCATCCATCAGGAACTCGACGAACGCGATGTCGTACTGCTCCGCGAGCTGATGGTACACATCGGCGAACTGCTCGGTATAGGCCGGACCCAGGTTGGGTGGTATCTGGATGCCGGTGAGCAACGGTTTCGCGCCCATTTGTGCAACCAGCTCGATGATGCGCGAGAGGTTCGTTCTGAGCAGGCTGATGGGCTGACCCCTGAGTCCGTCATTACCGCCCAATTCGATGATGACAACGGCCGGAGAGTACCGGTCGAGCAGCCGCGGCAGGCGGCTCAGGCCTCCGGTGCTGGTGTCCCCGGAGATACTGGCATTTACGACATCATATTCGTAAGCTTGCTGCTCGAGGTGGTCCTCGAGGATCGTCACCCAAGACGGTGCGGCACCCAGCCCGTACCCACTGCTGAGTGAGTCTCCGAGCACGACGATCGTCGGCGCAGCGCCGCTGACGGGCGTGGCGACGAGCTGTATTAACCATAAGACGACTGCAACGCGAACGGCCATGGTCGAACACGATCCTCTTCTTGAAGCTCGCTCCCTTACCAAAAAGGTTACCAGCCCCGAGGGTGAGCTGACCATCCTCGCTGACGTCAGCTTCTCGATTTCCCGTGGCGAGACTGCCGCAGTCGTCGGGCCATCCGGCGCCGGCAAGTCGACGCTGCTGGCGCTGCTCGCAGGCCTAGACGAGCCCACGTCGGGCGAGGTCTGGCTCAACGGTGTGGAGCTCGGCAGCCTCGACGAGGACGGTCGCGCCGAGCTCCGCAACCGAGAGGTCGGCTTCGTATTCCAGAGTTTTCATCTGATGCCGTCGCTGACGGCGATCGAGAACGTGCTGCTGCCGCTCGAGCTGTGCGGAGCCGCGAATGCGGGCGAAGCTGCGCGGGAAGCACTGGTCAGGGTCGGGCTCGAGCACCGCCTGCGGCACTATCCGAAGCAATTGTCGGGCGGTGAGAAGCAACGCGTCGCGATTGCTCGTGCCTTCGTCGGTATGCCCTCGCTGCTTTTCGCCGACGAGCCCACCGGTAATCTCGACAACAAGACGGGGGCTCGGATCCTCGACCTGCTGTTCGAGCTCAACGCTGCTGCCGGAACCACGCTGGTACTCGTTACGCACGACATGGCAGCGGCCAGGCAGTGCAATCGCATCATCGCGCTTGCCGCCGGGCGCCTCGTCGAAGACGCCGAGTAGATCCGGCCGGCACGGCCAGGCGCCGAGTGGCCGGCCGCCGCAACACCCGTCTTTATACGAGGCGCCTGAGGGAATTACCGGCATAAAAGGCCGCGATGTTGTCCGCCGCCTGATCGAGCGCACGCTGCCGGGACTCGAGCGCAGCCCAGGCAATATGCGGCGTGACGATGAGATTCGGTAAATCGCTTCCCAGCAGTGGGTCGGTTGCCGGTGGCGGCTCCGCTGCGAAGACGTCGATGCCCGCGCCCGCAATCTCGCCGCTTTGCAGGGCACTCGCCAGCGCCTCGTAATCGACCAGCGCGCCACGCGCGGTATTGATCAGCAGCGAGTCACGCTTCATCCGGGCCAGTGCGCCGGCGTCGATGACGTGGCGTGTGGCATCCGTGAGCGGACAGTGCAGGCTCAGAACGTCGGCCTCGACCAGCACCTCGTCGAACGGAATGCGCCCCTCGGGCAAGGGATCAGCGGACCCGATCCGTCCGGCCACGAGCACGTTCATGCCGAAAGCCTCGCCGATACGTGCAACGGACCGGCCCAGCGAGCCGAAACCGACTATGCCGAGATTCCGCCCCTGAAGTTCCCGGATCGGATAGTCGAACAGCGAGAAACTGCGGCCCGCCGACCAGACGCCGGAGCGCACCAGGCTGTCGTAACGCCCAATCTGCTGGGTCAGGCTCAAGACGAGTGCGAACACGTGCTGCGCAACCGCACCCGAGCAGTAATCGCGGACATTGGCTACGGCGACGCCAGCCTCTTCTGCGGCCGCCGTATCGACATTGTCACAGCCCGTAGCGGTGACCACGATCAATTGCAGGTCCCGCGCTGCCTCGATCAGGCTTCTGTCGAGCTTGACCTTATTCAGGAGGACGACCTCAGAGCGCTCGAGCCGCTCGCGAACCTCGCCAGGATCGGAGTAATCGAAGTACCGCGCCTCGACCACGTCATCGAGCGTCGTGGTACTGACGCCCGGACCCAGCGTCGCGAAATCCAGGAAAGATGCAACCGGCCTTGTTCGCATGACAAAAGAATTGCACTATCCGCCGAGGATGACAACGAAGCCCTTTTGGCAGACCCGGTCGCTGGCGGAGCTCAGCGAGAAGGAGTGGGAATCCCTCTGCGACGGCTGCGGGCGCTGTTGCCTGCGCAAGCTGGAAGACGCCGATTCCGGGTCAATCGCCTACACCGATGTTTCCTGCCGGCTCTTCGATAGCGAAAGTTGCCGCTGCCGCGATTATCAACACCGAACCGAGCTCGTCGCCGACTGTGTCAAACTTCGGCCGGGCGACCGGGAACAGCTCAAGTGGATGCCTTCGACCTGCGCCTACCGGCTCCTGGACGCGGGCAAGCCGCTGCCCGACTGGCACCCGCTGGTTTCAGGCACTCAACAGTCGGTTCGGGATGCCGGCATCGCCGTGGCCCGTCGGTGTGTCTCCGAAGAATTCGTCCACGAGGACGAAATCGAATTTCGAATCATCGACTGGGTTGCTGCGAGCGAATGAAGCAGAACCTCAGCCGGTGTTCTGCATACCGTGTGCTATTCCATTGATGCTGGCCCGGAGCGCGACGAGAATTTCGTCGTCTCTGGACCCCGATTCCCGCCAGCGCCGGAGCAGGTCCACCTGAAGGAAACTCATGG
>JASFSD010000419.1:0-3105 GCA_050114575.1 Gammaproteobacteria bacterium
TCTTCGCCGAGCAGCCGGCTCAGACTCTCGCGCAGCTCGCGCGTCGGGCGCACCGACCACTCGTCACCGCAGACGAGCTGCGCCTCGCCTGCCGCGCCTCGGTACTGGATGCTGACCTCGCAATCGCCCTGACGAAACGGTTTGAGCGCGTCCTTGAGCCGCCCGATAATCTCGAGCCCGGAGTCGTCGCCGCGCAGGGAGATCGTGATGCGCCGCGCGTATTCCTCGATGGCGTCGTCCACGGACCGGATCCGGTTGGCGACGAGCCGCCAGGCGTTCAGGAAATCGTCGAACCGGAGCTGGCCCTCGATGACCAGCACCTCGTGCTTCTTGACCAGATGACGGCACTCGTTGAACAGCTCGTCGAACACAGTGACCTCGACCCGCTCGGTGTTGTCGTCGAGCACGAGCGAGACCCGATTGCCGCGGCGCCGCAGATCCATCACGACGCCGGCGAGAATCGCGTTGCGCCTTGCCGAGAACTTTTCTGCCGGCGGCGGCAGCGTGCCGACCACGCTCGCGATCGAGCCGTGGCAGAAATTCTCGCAATGCCTGGCGTAGTCGTCGAACGGATGTCCGGTCAGATACAGCCCGAGGCTGTCGCGCTCGTGGTCGAGCTTCTCGCGCTTGGTCCATTCGCGCTTGCGATCGACGACGATTTCGAGATCGGCCTCGGCGGCATCGGCGCCGAAAAGCGCACCCTGACCGGCGGCCTCGGCCGCGGCGGAATGCTCGGCCAGGCGCAGCGTCGAAGGCACGGCGGCCATGAGCGTGGCGCGGTTCTCCCCGAGCGCATCGAGCGCGCCCGACGATGTCAGCGCCTCGAGCACGCGCCGGCTCAGCTTGTGCGAATCGACGCGTCGGCACAGATCCAGCAGATCGCGGTAGGGTCCGCCGCGCTCACGCTCCGCGATCAGGCTCTCGACCACACTCCGGCCGACGCCCTTGATCGCCCCGAGACCGTAGATGACCCGCTTCTCGCCGCCGACCGTGAACCCGTAATCCGATTCGTTGATCGAGGGCGGCTCGATGCGGATGCCGAGGCCCTTGCAATCGTCCTTGAGGATGACGAGCTTGTCGGTGTTGTCCATGTCCGCCGTCATGACCGCTGCCATGAAGGCCTCGGGATAGTGCGCCTTGAGCCAGGCCGTCTGGTAGGCGAGCAGCGCGTACGCGGCCGAGTGCGACTTGTTGAAGCCGTACCCGGCAAACTTCTCCATCAGATCGAAGATGTGCGCGGCGCGGCCCGGCTCGACGCCGCGCGCCTCGGCGCCGCTCAAGAAGACTTCGCGCTGCTTGGCCATCTCTTCGGGCTTCTTCTTGCCCATGGCGCGCCGGAGCAGATCCGCGCCGCCGAGCGAGTACCCGGCCAGCACCTGGGCCACCTGCATGACCTGCTCCTGGTACAGAATGACGCCGTAGGTCGGTTTCAGGATCGGCTCGAGCGACGGATGCAGATAGTCGATCGCCTCCTTGCCCTGCTTGCGGCTGATGAAATCGTCCGCCATGTGCATCGGCCCCGGCCGGAACAGTGCGACGATCGCGACCAGGTCGCCGAATCGGTCGGGCTGGATTCGCTTGATCAGATCGCGCATGCCGCGCGACTCGAGCTGAAACACGGCCGTCGTGTCGCAACGCCGCAAGAGCTCGTAGGTCTTTTCGTCGTCTACCGGCAGCGCGGCAATGTCGACCGGCGGCTCCCCCTTCGCTTCACGCTCGACGTTGATGGCACGCACGGCCTTGTCGATGATCGTCAGCGTCTTCAGACCGAGAAAGTCGAACTTGACGAGGCCGATCGCCTCGAGATCGTCTTTGTCGAGCTGCGTCAGCGACGCGCTCTCGGGATCGGAGTACAGCGGCATGAACTCGGTCAGCTCGCTGGGCGCGATGACGACGCCGCCCGCATGGGTCCCGGCGTTACGGGCCAGCCCCTCGAGCTGCCGCGCGAGGTTGATCAGGGCGCGAACCTCGTCCTCGGTCTCGTAGAGAGTCTTGAGCTCCTCGTCCTCCTCGAGCGCCTTGTCGAGCGTGATACCGATCTCGAACGGAATCAGCTTCGCGATGCGGTCGACATAGCCGTAAGGGTGGCCGAGCACGCGGCCGACGTCGCGGACGACGGCCTTGGCCGCCATCGTGCCGAAGGTGATGATCTGCGAGACGCGGTGGCGTCCGTAGCGGCGGCTGACGTAGTCGATGACACGGTCGCGGCCCTCGATGCAGAAATCGATATCGAAGTCCGGCATCGAGACGCGTTCCGGGTTCAGGAAGCGCTCGAAGAGCAGGTCGTGCTCGATCGGATCGAGATCCGTGATACCGAGCACATAGGCGACCAGGGAGCCCGCACCGGAGCCGCGCCCGGGCCCGACCGGAATCTCATTTTCACGCGCCCACTCGATGAAGTCGGCGACGATGAGAAAGTAACCTTCGAAGCCCATGCGACAGATCACGTCGAGCTCGAGATCGAGGCGCGCCTGGTATTCCTGCCGCATCTCCTCCGACACCGGCTCGGCGATCCGCTCGATACGCGCGGCCAGCCCTTCGGCGGAGCGGGCCCTGAGCATCGCATCGGCGGTCTGCCCATCGGGCACCTCGAACTGCGGCATGTGAATCGCGCCGATCTCGACCTCGTAGTTGCAGCGCTTGGCAATCTCGACGGAGTTTTCGAGCGCCTCGGGAAGATCGCTGAAGAGCTCGGCCATCTCCTCGGGCGACTTCAGGTATTGCGCTTCGGTGTAGTCGCGCGGCCGATCGGCATCACCGAGTGTCCGGCCCGTCGCAATACAGACGCGCGCTTCGTGCGCCTCGAATTCCTCGGCGGTCGTGAAGCGAACGTCGTTGGTGGCGACCAGCGGCAGACCCTGGCTGGCCGCGAGTTTCACTGCCTCACCGATATAGGCTGCCTCGCCCGGGCGGCCGAGCCGGCTGAGCTCGATGTAATACCTGCCCGGAAAGAGCCCAGCATAGTCGCCGGCGAGACGCGCCGCGGCCTCGGCATGACCGAGCGCGAGCGCCTGGCCGACGGCGCCGGCCTCGGCACCCGACAGCGCAATGAGCTGATCCAGGTCACCCGGGTCCAGCCACTCGCGCGGGATCAGCGAATGCGTG
>JASFSD010000420.1:0-3102 GCA_050114575.1 Gammaproteobacteria bacterium
GATCGGGCGGTCGCCCTCGCAGCCGCAGGCACGCGCTGCGAGCAGGACCGTGAGGGGGCGCAGGCGCTTGCCACCATGGTGGATGATGTGATGGGCAACCTGATTGACCAGGGCGACGTCGCTGCCGAGGCGCTTGAAGATCAGCCGGTTGACGCTGTCCCAGTCGGTTTTGACGAGCTCCCGAAGTCGAATCAGCGGCTCATCCGGCGAGCTGGTTTGAACGACTGCCATGCGTGCATGATGCCTCAAGGCCGGGGGGTTTGGCGAGTCTGATCGCGAGGGATGCCGGTTGCGGAAACGACAGCACGAGATTGACCAAGACGCTGACAGGCAATAGAATTCCCGCCCTTCCAGATGCGAGACCTGGCGCCCGGAGGCGTGAGGAGAATCTTAATGTACGCAGTGTTCAAGACCGGCGGCAAACAGTACCGCGCAAGCCAAGGCGACCGATTGCGCGTGGAAAAGCTCGACGCAGAGGTCGGCGACAGCGTGGAGTTCGACCAGATTCTGCTCGTCGGCGACGGGGCGGACGTTCAGGTCGGTAAGCCGCTGGTCGAAGGCGGTAAGGTCGAAGCCACGGTAACCGCGCAAGGCCGCGACAAGAAGGTCGACATCATCAAGTTCAAGCGGCGCAAGAACTACATGCGCCATCATGGACACAGGCAGCACTTCACCGAGGTGGAGATCACCTCGATCAGCGGTGCTTGAGCCGGTCCCTGGAGTTCAGACATGGCACACAAGAAAGCAGGCGGCAGCTCGAAGAACGGCCGCGATTCAGAATCCAAGCGCCTGGGCGTAAAGCGTTACGGCGGCGAGCAGGTCGTGCCGGGGAATATTCTGGTGCGGCAGCGAGGCACGCGTTTCCACGCTGGCACCAACGTCGGGCTCGGGCGGGATCACACGCTGTACGCAAAGGCTGCAGGTCGTGTTCAATTCGAGAAGCGGGGGCCGAAGAGCCGCACCCACGTCAGCGTGGTTGCCTCCGACTAGAGTCCGAGGTCACGGCCATTTGAGTCGGAAGCCTCGCCGGGCGCGGTCATGCCGCGGTCGGCGGGGCTTTCTCGTTTTCGAGGTCCGGAGCCGATGAAGTTCGTCGACGAAGCCAGCATTCGCGTCGAGGCCGGACGCGGCGGAAACGGCTGCGTCAGCTTTCGCCGGGAAAAGTACATCCCGAGGGGCGGGCCGGACGGTGGTGACGGCGGTCACGGCGGTGACGTATATCTGCGAGTCGCCGAAGGCATCAATACGCTCGCCGACTTTCGATTTCGGCGTCGCTTCAAGGCAGCCAACGGCCGTGGCGGCGCCGGCAGGAACATGACGGGCGCCTCGGGTGAAGATCTCTTCATCGATGTGCCGGCGGGCACCGAAATCGTCGATATGGATACCGAGGAGACGCTGGGCGACCTGACGGAGCCCGGCGATACCCTGATGGTGGCCCGCGGCGGCAGCGGCGGCCGCGGTAACGTCAGGTTCAAGTCCAGTGTCAATCGCGCCCCGCGGCAGTCGACGCCGGGCCTGCCGGGTGAGGCGCGGCAGCTGAAGCTCAGTCTCAAGCTGCTGGCGGACGTCGGCCTGCTCGGCGCGCCCAATGCGGGCAAGTCGACGCTGACGCGGGCACTGTCGGCAGCCCGGCCCAAGGTTGCCGACTACCCGTTCACGACGCTCTATCCACAGCTCGGTGTCGTCCAGATCGACGATGACGCGAGCTTCGTTATCGCCGACATCCCGGGCCTTATCGAGGGAGCGGCCGAGGGCGCGGGCCTCGGTATTCAGTTTCTTCGCCATCTCGAGCGCAATCGGCTGTTGCTGCATATCGTCGACGTCGGTGCCGAGCAGGGCAGTGCCGACCCCCTCGATGCGATTCGCACGGTGACGGGGGAGCTCGAAAGCTATTCGGACCGGCTCGCGACGCTGCCGAGGTGGCTCGTCATCAACAAAATCGACCTGATTCCGCCGGACCAGCGCGAGAGCGTCATCGCAGGGATACTCGAGAGCTTCGGCTGGGAGGGTCCGGCCTTCGCGGTTTCTGCCGCAACGGGCGAGGGGACGCAGGCACTCTGCCGCGCTATCGCACGCTTCCTGAAAACGGTGCGATCCGAGGAGACGGAGGAACAATCAGAGAAAGCGGAAGAAGCCGGGGATTGAGGGCCTCGGCCGGCGGCCCGTCAGGCCATCGCTTTGACGCGGGCGTTCAGACGGCTCTTGTACTTCGCGGCGCGGTTCTTCTGGATCAACCCCTTGCTGGCCGCTTTGTCGATCTCAGGCACGGCCGCCCGAAACTCGGCATTGGCCGCGTCCTTGTCTCCGGCCTGAACGGCTTTGAGCACGGCTTTCATGTGCGTTCGCATGCGCGACTTGAGCGCGATGTTGTGGAGGCGCCGACGCTCACCCTGGCGGGCACGCTTCTTGGCTGACTGGATATTTGCCAAAGTCTGACTCGATTACTGCTGGTTGCCGGGAGTCCGGGACGGGTCCCGGAAAAGGGCGGTATTATTCGGAGCCCGCTTTTTGAAGTCAAGCCGATCGATCGCCGATGAAGCAAGCGCCAGCCGCGAATGGTGCGGGTCCCGATGGGTCCGAGCCAGACGCTCTGATCAAGTCGACGTCGGCGGTCGGTTCGATGACGCTGCTGTCCCGGATCTCCGGTCTGGCCAGGGAAGTCGTTTTTGCGCGGCTGTTCGGTGCCGGGCCGTTCATGGATGCCTTCTTCTTTGCCTTCAAGCTGCCTAACCTGCTCAGGCGGTTTTTCGCCGAGGGCGCATTCTCGCAGGCGTTCGTTCCGGTCATTGCCGAATTTCGGGCGACGCGCTCTGCCGACGAAGCCCGCGAACTGATCGCCAAAGTATCGGGGACGCTGGCGCTGACCCTGTTCGTCGTCACCCTCGCGGGGGTCGTGGCGGCGCCGCTGCTCGTTCTGATCTTCGGCACGGGCTTTACGACGTCGGATGGGCCGGCCGAGCTTGCAACGGCGATGCTCCGGTTCACTTTTCCCTATCTGTTCTTCATTTCGCTGACGGCGATGGCGGGCAGTGTGCTCAATACTTACGGGCGCTTCGCCATCCCGGCTTTCACGCCCGTCCTGCTCAACCTCGTGCTGATCGC
>JASFSD010000421.1:0-3099 GCA_050114575.1 Gammaproteobacteria bacterium
ATGAAGATCTCCGATCCCGCGGGCTATGAGCCTTGTTATCGCATCGCGTCGTGAGGGTGCTTCCCAGGCCGTTTCGGATTACGTAAAAAGCGATTTAACTTACTGAATTTGAAGATAAAAAAACCGCAACAGTTGTGACATAGTTCCTGGGATCGAGAGCCGTTCCGGCCTAAGGTGACAGCGTCGAAGAAGGCGCGTAATCACCGGAATGAGCGAACATAAACCACATCAGTTTCGTCCGCCTCTGTACCACAAGGAAGGAGCGGAACAAGAGCGCACAAAAACCCGAGACCCGAACGCCGACCGTCTGCGCGAGCAGCAGGGTTGGGAAGCCTATCGAAAATGGTTGTCTTCCATGACTGGCCAGCCGCGGAGCCGGCGGGCACCCATCGACCATTCGGTCTACAGCTGGAAGGGATACCACAATTGGGCCGACCAGGTTCGTCAGAACTGGAAGTCAGAGGATAATTAAGCCGCTCCGCTGACCGTCTGCGGCGACATCTCAGGTTGCCGCGAATCGAGCCAATTGGTCAGTTCTTCCCAGTCGTCGAGGTCGCGTCCGACCTGCCACCGCGGCATTTCGTGTAGACCGGTGCCGGTCTGAGCGGCCCGGACATAATTCTGTGTATCTCTGAGTGTCGCGACCAGCGGGATGTCGAGGCTCCGCAGGAATCGCATCAATGCCTGTGAGATCAGTGTATTGCTGCGGACGCGATTGGCCAGGACGCCGAGAATGCCCTGCGACCGTCGGACCTTGCCTATGAGCAAGAGATCGGCGATGCACTTGGCCGCAGCATGAATGTCGATGTCGGAAGGCATCACCGGCACGAGTATGGCGTCTGCACCGCGAATGACCTCGGGTATCCGCTGGGCATCCAGCGCGGCCGGCGAATCCACGATGACGACGTCGCTTGCGGCAGGAATTCTGAGCTGCCAGCTCCTGGTGACGGAGGTCGACCGCTCGAAACCCGCAATACCGTGAATCAGTGGACGATCGTTCGGGCGTTTCTGCAGCCATCGCATGCTCGAGCCCTGCGGATCCAGGTCCATGAGGACGGGGCTTTTTCCGAGGGTAGCGAACCGTGCGGCGAGGTTGGTCGCTACCGTGGTTTTGCCGGAACCCCCTTTGGGGTTGAGAACGATGATTCTCTGCATGGATATCCGTGGCCGCCCGTAGAGCTTAGTAACCCTGATTCGAATTTACAATAATCGATTGGAACCTGTCTCGGCATTCCGCAGGTGCCCGGCGCTGCCGATTGAGAGACTTCTCACAGCGGGCACGGGGTCGCAATATTATAGTCCTGTCATCGCGAGTTGCCCCGGAGTTCCGAGACAGGTCCCATGGAAATTGTCCTGCTATGGCTCGACGAGCTCGATGATCTCGTCTCCGCCGGCTTGTTCAAGACGACTCTGCTCAGATCGCTCTGCCTGGCTGCCGCCCTGGGCGCCGCCATCGGCGCCCCCGCATTGCTCGAGCTCGGCATCGAATCGGTAGCTCCCGCGGTGTTGCTGAACCTCTCACTCACCTTTCTGATTGCCTGGGTTCTGCTTGGCTCGGTGTCGGCAAGGGTCGGCCGACGAGGGCGCTCCGTCGCCCGCAACGCTTGAATTTGCCGAATCTGGCCTTAGATTCACGCTAATCTCACCGATCTTAGGATGGCGAACATGGCCGACCCGCAGGCAGCGGAGACCTTTGGCTTTCAGGCCGAGGTCAAGCAGCTGTTGCATCTGATGGTGCACTCTCTGTACAGCGAGAGAGAGATCTTCTTGCGCGAGCTCATATCGAATGCCTCCGACGCCAACGACAGGCTGCGCTTCGAGGCCATCGAGAATCCCGCACTACTGGCCGATGCCGCCGATCTCGAGATTCTCATCGAGGTCGATCCGGAAGCGAAGACGATCTCCGTGTCGGATTTCGGTGTCGGCATGAGCCGTGACGAGATCATCGAGCAGCTCGGCACGATCGCCCACTCGGGGACAGGGCGCTTTCTCGAGAAACTCACCGGCGATCAGAAGAAAGACAGTCAGCTCATCGGGCAGTTCGGGGTCGGGTTCTACTCCGCCTTCATCGTCGCCGGAGAAGTGTCGGTTCTGAGCCGCCGCGCCGGGCTTCCGCCTGACAGCGCGGTGCAGTGGACCTCCGACGGCGAAGGAGAGTACAGCATCAGCCCGGCCGAGAAGGCCGTTCCCGGCACGACAGTCACGTTGTCGCTCAAGGACGATGCCAGCGAGTTTCTGGAGGACTATCGGATCCGCTCGCTGATCCTGAAGTACTCGGATCACGTCGGTTTCCCGATAAGGCTCCATGTGGCTGGCAGCGACTCCGAGCCCGAGCAGATCAATCGCGCCAGGGCGCTCTGGACGCGACCGCGCACGGAGATCAGCGACGAGGAGTATCTCGAGTTCTATCGTCACGTGACTCACGACTTCGCCGATCCGCTGACCTGGAGCCACAACAAGGTCGAAGGAACGCGAGAGTACACGAGCCTTCTGTATCTGCCGTCGGTGGCGCCGGTGGATCTGTGGAATCGAGAGGCGCCCAGGGGCGTGAAGCTCTATGTCCAGCGTGTATTCATCACCGATCAGGCGGCCGAGTTCCTGCCGCTGTATCTCAGGTTCGTTCGCGGTGTCGTCGATTGCAACGACCTTTCTCTGAACGTGTCGCGAGAGATGCTGCAGAAGGATCCAGCGATATCGGCCATGCGGTCGGCATTGACCAAGCGTTCACTGGACATGCTCGCGCGCCTTGCCGAGACGGATCCCGACAAGTATGCGACTTGCTGGTCTCAGTTCGGGTCCACGTTGAAGGAAGGCCTGGCCGAAGACCCGGGCAATCAGGAAAAGATCGCGTCGCTCCTCAGGTTCAGAACGACGAGGTCGGAACAGGAAGATCGCAGCCTCGACGACTATCTCGCGGACCTCGCTCCCGAGCAGGACAAGATCTACTACCTGATCTCCGAGTCGCATGCGGCCGCATCGGCCAGCCCGCATCTGGAAGCCTTCCGCGACCGCGATATCGAGGTGCTGCTGCTCGCAGATCGGATCGACGAGTGGGCGCTGCAGTATCTGACCGAATACAAGGGAAAATCTCTCAAGGAC
>JASFSD010000422.1:0-3074 GCA_050114575.1 Gammaproteobacteria bacterium
GGGCTCACCTTTGAGATTGAAGCTCTGCCGGATACGCTCCCTGCCGTCGTAGACGCCGACTTCGGCCACCTCGAGCGAGGCGTCTTCGGTGTAGAGATCGGCGAGGTCGTCCCAGTCGCGCGCATCGAGGTAGTAGCCGTAAATGTTGTGCAGCGTCTCGACCGATTCGGCGTCCTCGATCAGCCCGATTCGTTGCGCGAGCGAATCGAGCTCTCTGGCAATGTCGTTGGCCGTCCACGACGTCGCTGCGTCGGCCAGGCCGATGTCAGGCGCCGGCGCCGGCGTGCCCGTCACCGGGTTCTCGTAGTGGATCGGCGCCGTAAGCTCGCCCGGGTACATGTCGTAGACGATGGTCGGCGGCAGATCGGGCGGCAGCTCTTCCTCGGGCCGGGTATTCGGCCAGCCGAGCTCGGCCCAGCCCTGTTCCCAGGTCGTGTACATGATGAAATAGGAGTGCAGCTTCGAGAGCTTCCAGACGCCGTCTTCCTTGCGGTACTCGTTCTCGTAGATGCAATCCCCGAAGACGCTGATGCCTCCTTCGTCGCCGCCATAGACGATGGCCCGCCAGCGGCCTTTGGCCGTCTGCCCGTCGGGCGCGACCGTGATCACGCCATCCATCTGGGTGTGATCGTAGAGGCGGCCGTGATCGGGCTCGCCGAGCCACTCGAGGTACTCGACCACGCGGTCACGGCCAACGAAAATCCCGCGGCCGCCGATCTCGAGTGTGCCATCGTCGGTGAAGAGGTCGCCGATCTGGCCCCAGAGATTCTTGTCGACGTAGTAACCGTAGGTCCGCTGCACGATTTCGATCTCACGCTCGTCCTCGAGGCGGTCGACTTCAGTGGCGAGCGTTGCGGCGCGCGACTGAAGCTCGGGCAGCGAGGCCGCGGCGGGTGTCGCAACAACGGCAGCGGGCGTACTGGTCTGGGCCGCGCTCGCGTTGACAGGATGCTCGAAGTGAAACGGCAGCTCGGTGATTTCGGGCCAGGGCAGGTCCTCGAGGGTCGAGGGCCGGTCGGGCTCCGGCAGCTCGAGCGGCTCGACGTCGGCCGGGTCGAGCGCCGTTGTCAGCCCGCCTTTGAACGGCACGGTGAAGGTATCGACCCAGTGAATGGCGCTGATCTTCCAGATGCCGTCTTCTTTGCGGTACTCGTTTTCGTAAGGGCCGACCTGCCAGCGCGCGTACTGTTGATACTGACCGAGCAGACCGAGGCCGCGCCAGCGGCCTTTGGCCGTTTGCCCGTCGGGCGCGATCGTGACGACGGGCTGCAGCATGATGTGATCGTTGAGCTGCTCGGGTCGCAGCCCCGACTGGCCGCCGCCGAGCGCGTAGAGCAGCTCGCGGATACGGTTCTTGCCTTCGAAGACGCCTGCGCCGCCGTATTCGGCCGTCGCGTCGTCGGTCAGGAGATCTACGATGTTGTCCCAGTCGGCGCGGTCGAGGTAATAGCCGTAGGCGCGTTGCAGTCGTTCAATCTGTTGGCGGTCCTCGACTCGTTCCGAGCGCGCTTCCAGTGACGCAAGCTCGGCTGTGACGGCGAGGAGGTCGGGCGCGTCGGCGGCGACAGGGGGCGGCGCGTCGGAGGTGACAGCTGCCGGCGCCGCCGCATCGCTGCCGGGCCCCGAGCAGGCGGAAGCGAGCAGGGCGCAGGTGGCGAGTGCGGCGATATATATAGAAGGAGTGTGTTTCACGAGCTTGCCTCAATCCGTGGTCGCCGGCACCCAGTTGCCGTGAATACCGTACTTGAGCCGGACCGGAATCTTCACCGTCGCGATCGGGCCCTCGTCGACATGCTGCGCGTCGAGGACGACGAGATCGGCGCGATGCTCGGCGCGACGATTGACGATGCCCATGACGTAGCCCTCACCCTCCGCGGCGTCCGGGCCTTTGGGTGCGAATATCGGTTCCTGCGTGCTCGACGTGTCACCCGCGAACCAGGATTTCATCTCACCGGTCGACATGTCGAGATGCGCATAGGTGTTGAAGAAGAAGCCCATGATCGGACCGGCTTTCTCCGCGTCGTAGGGTTGGGTCGGATCCGTGCCCTGCATGAACGCGTGGCGGTAGGGTCGGCCGATGTAGCGATCGTCCACGTGCGGGAACTCGCCGGCAAAGTTCGAGATGACCTTCGCCTCGGGTGTATCGCTCCTGGAGCCCATGTCGAACGTCCAGCGGACGATCTCGGTACGAAACGTCTCCGGTGCCGGCGCCTTGCCCTCGGCGTCGGGGAAAAACCAGAACACGTTATCGTTGACGACGGGCAGGTCGAGATGCACCTTGTTGCCGTCCTCGAACGCGTTGATCGTGTGGCCCGGGAATGCATTCGGCGCGCGGAAATAGCGGATGTCGGATGCGTCACCGTCGCGTGGAATCACGATGTAGATCTGGTCTGCATTCGGATCCCACTGAAACAGGATGCCGCCCCGACGGATGCGCTCTAGATCCATGAGCTGCGGAATCATTGCGAGAACGAGGTAGTTCTCGGTCAGTCCGCAGTCGTGAATCATCGAAGGCTGGGGACCCTGGAACCAGATTTCTCGAGTCTTTGTGCCGGCCTTGTCGAAGGCGAAGTAGGCGATGTCGGGCGTCGCCTCGCCCTTGGCGGCATACGAGTAACCGACCAGATCGCCCGTGGCCGGGTCAATCTTGGGATGTGCCGTGAAGGTCGTCGCTGTCATCTGCCCGTTCCAGTCCCAGAGCTCGGTGGTTTCGAGCGTCGCGGGATCCAGGGCGTAGGGAGGCCCGTCTTCCTTCAGCGCCAGCAGTCGGCCTGCGTGTGGCACGACGTTGGTATTCGATACCGTGCGCTGAACGCCCTTGACGCTTTCGTCGTCGGTGAAGGGGTTGCGGTAATCGCCGAACAGGCCCTTGCGGGCGGCGCGTTCCGCGTTGAAGCGATGCGTGCGCACGTACCGGTGCTGCATGTCGACGTGGCCGTCCTTGATCTGGAACGCCGTGACGATGCCGTCGCCGTTGAAAGGGTTGGCGTCGCCCATCTTGGGCGGGAACTGCTGGTCGGGGCCGACCCGAAAGAATGTGCCCTCGAGCCCCTTCGGCAGCTCGCCCTCGATTT
>JASFSD010000423.1:0-3071 GCA_050114575.1 Gammaproteobacteria bacterium
TTCGGGGCCATCATTCTGCTGCTCGTCATCGCCAAGATCTTCGAGCCGATTCGGCTGGAAGAATCTGACGACGAGCTCGACGGGTTGATCGTCCGCTACGAAGAGGAAATCGTGGAGATCCTGGGCGAGGTCGAGCAGATTCGCCGCGAGCGACAGGCAACCGAGGACGAGATCGAGCGTGACGAGACGCGCATCGTGGCGCTCGAGGACGAGCTGACGCGAATCCGGGCCGCTTTTCAGAACGAGCAGACGGAGGCCGAGATCTCCGAGCAGCTTGCCGGGCAGCTCGCGACAGCCAAGCAGTCGCTGACCGACGAGATGGAGCGGCTGCTCGGTGAGAACCGCCCGCGGCCCGAGGATTACAAGATCGGCGGTATTCCCGTCGACAGCGAGTACATCATCTTCATCATCGACACTTCGGGCAGCATGAAGCGCTACGAGTGGGATCGCGTGCAGCAACAGATTCGCGAGACACTCGAGATCTACCCGACGGTCAAGGGAATTCAGGTCCTCAACGACGAGGGCAACCACATGTTCCTGAGTACCCGCCGCGAGTGGATTACCGACTCGCCCGCCAACCGCGAGCTGATCCTCGAGACGCTGGGGAGCTGGGACGCATTCTCGAACTCGAGCCCGCGGCGCGGAATCATCGAGGCAATCAGCCTCTACTTCGATCCCGAGAAAAAGATCTCGCTCTACGTCTACAGTGACGATTTCTCTACCGGTGCCGGATCGATCAATGCCGTGGTTCGGGAAGTCGATGCGCGCAACCGCGCCCGGGACAACGGCCAGCGGCTGGTTCGGATCCATGCAGTGGCGTTTCCCGTTTACTGGGACGTGACCGGTGCGATGGGCACGGGCGGCGACTATGCCACCCTGATGCGGATCCTCTGTCAGCGCAATGGCGGCACCTTTGTCGCACTGCCTTCGCGCCGCGACGGATAGCCAGGAACCCGGCCGGATAGCCCGCAACAGGCACCGCACGGCCGGGCGGGATTCTTGGCCCGGTCCTCGCTGCCACAATTCGCCATTTTTGATCAGCGGCGCGGCCGATTTCGGCAGGGCGCGGCCTGAGTTGCCTGTTCCAATTCAGTTGCGGATCAGACCGCCATTGAAGGAGCAGAACATGAAGAGAAAGATCATTGCACTCGTCACCACGGCGATCGTGGCCGGTACCGTTCAGGCTGCGCCGAAGGACGAGCGGAGTCGTGAGGAAGGCATCGGCGTAGGGACGGGGAGCGTCGTCGGCGCGATTGCCGGCGGGCCGGTCGGGTTCATCGTCGGCGCGGCGATGGGTGGTTGGCTTGGCAACAAGTTCCACTCGGAGCGCTCAGCGCGGACCGATGCCGAAGAAAAGTTCGCCGCGGCCGAGGCTCGATACGAGCGGGCCGAGGCGCTGGCCAGATCCCTGGAGGAGGTTGTTGCGGGAAGCGAGGGCGAGCTCGAGGAGCTCAAGCTCGTGATGAGCCGGCAGGAAAACGCGTTTCGCGACGCACTGCGCGAGGCGTTCGATGTCGAGGTCTACTTCCATACCGGGGAATCCGCGTTGCCCGAGGCCGTTGCCGCACGCATCGAGCGTCTGGGCGAGATTCTCAGTGATTTCGAGGACTTCGCCGTCGTCATCGAGGGTCACGCCGACCCGCGCGGCGACGACAGCTACAACGAAGAGCTGTCGGCCGAGCGCGCCGCTGCCGTTCGCGAGGCGCTGATCCGCTCCGGGCTTGCCGGGGACAAGATTACGATGCGCGCCACCGGCGAGCGTTTGTCGCAGGCGGCCGAAAACGACCTCGACGCCATGGCGCTCGAGCGCCGCGTGGATCTGAGCATCGTTTATCCGCTACCCCGTGAGAACCGCGTCGCCCGGAAGTAAGCGACGTCTCCTGAGTGCCGCCGGTTGCCAGCCCATCCCCCTTTCCTCTACTCAGGCAGCCGGCGGCCTTTTTTGCCCCGCCAACAGTTGTTGTTCGACGATCGCCAGGCTCGCATCCGTCCTTTGCTCGTCGTTCCTCCACACGATCGTTACCGGAATGCCATCGCAGTGGCGCGCAAGGCACGCGGCCGTCTCTTCGGTCGGGACTGGCTCGGACTCCGATTGCGAAATGACGATCGCAGCGGGCGTCCGACCTCGGCCGGCGAGGACGTCGACAGCCGTAAGGGTGTGGCTCAGGCTGCCGAGATAGCTGCCGACCACGAGCAGCACTTTGGCGTCGAGCGCGCCGAGCCAGTCGAGCACGGTGCGGGTGTCATCGATCGGCGCCATGACCCCGCCGATCGCCTCGATCAGAGTGAGCTCGTGCTCCGCACGCGGACCGCAGAACTCGAGCAGCTCCGCGAACGGGACCGCACGATTCTCACGAGCTGCAGCCATGTCGGCCGACAGCGGCTCGAGGAACCGCCAGGGGCTGGTCGCATCGATCGTTTGCGCCTCGATTGGCAGTCCCTGCGCTCGCAACAGGCGCGCCGTGTCGGTCGCTTCCGCAGCGTTGGGTTCGAAACCGGATACGATCGGCTTGATGCAGCGCAATCGGACGCGCGGTCGAAGCCGCTTTATCAGTCGGCAGCAGATATGGGTTTTGCCGATATCGGTACCCGAGCTCGTGATGAATGCCGTCGTCACTACCGGCCACCTTCGATCCGCGTGATGTCGAGGCCTCGAGCGGCCGCGATCAGCGATTCGACGTCCTCGTCCGAATGCGTCGCGCTGAACGTGAATCTGAGCCGCGCCGTTCCCGTCGGCACGGTCGGCGGCCGGATCGCGGCGACCAGGAAGCCCGCCTGGCGCAGTGTGGCGCTGGCGGCGAGCGCTTCCGAGGTCGCGCCTACGACGAGCGGGACGATGGCCGACTGAGCCGGCGGCAGACCGAGCGCGTCGGTGAACCGTTGAGCCAGCGCCAGCGGGCGGGCGACGCGCTCGCGGTCATCGCGTATGACGGCAAGTGCCGCCGTCGCGGCAGCAACGGCACCCGGCGGCAGGCCCGTCGAGAAGACGAAGCTCCTGGCCCGGTTCCGGACCAGCTCGCAGACGGATCGGCTGGCGCAAAGGTAGCCGCCGTAACTGCCTGCGGCCTTGG
>JASFSD010000424.1:0-3066 GCA_050114575.1 Gammaproteobacteria bacterium
GGAGCGCGAGCCCCAGGAGCCGGCCGGACTCGCGGAGCCCGAGGTCAGCACAGCGGCTCCCGGCGGCTGGTCCGTTCAGGTTGGCTCATTCGGCGAGGTTGCCAATGCCAATCAGCTCGTCACGCGGTTGTCGACCTTCGGCTACTCGGCCTCGGTCTCAGAATTCCGCTCCGGCGGCGCGATGATGTATCGGGTCAGGGTCCGTGGGCTCGAGAGTGAAGGTGATGCCGAGGTCGCCGCCAGCGCGCTGTCGGCCCGGGGCATTCCGGTTCAGGTGATTCCACCGGAGTGATCGAGGCATGACGTGGATTGACTACGCGATCGTCGCTCTGTGCATCGCATCGTCGGCATTCGGCTATTGGCGCGGTTTCGTCAAGGAGGCAATCGCGCTCGTGACCTGGCTGCTCGCGATACTGCTCGCCTGGCAGGCAGCGTGGATGGTCGAGCCGAGGCTCGGCGAGTGGACGGCTGCGCCCGAGCTTCGGGTCTGGGCGGCCAGGGCGATTATTTTTGTTGCCGTCCTCGTCATCGGCGGGCTGCTGGCCTGGCTGCTTCGCGCCGTGATCCGAAAATCGGGCCTGAGCAGCACCGATCGCTCTCTCGGTGCCGTGTTTGGCGTGCTGCGCGGGGCTTTGCTCGTCGGGTTGCTGGCCATCGTCGTCGACCTCGCGGACCTGCAGTCCGAGTCCTGGTGGGCCGATGCGAAGCTCAGGCCTCTCAGTGAACAGATCGCGGAAGGAATCGTTTACTATGCCGGCCTCGGTCGCCGGTACATTGACGGCGCGGATTCAGTCGTCGCCCAGCTCGGATAGGGACCAAGGTTATGTGCGGAATCGTAGGCATCGCGGGACAGACGCCGGTCAACCAACTGATTTACGATGCGCTCACGGTGCTCCAGCACCGCGGTCAGGACGCGGCCGGCATCATCACCGAGCACGAGGGGCACCTGCACATCCGCAAGCGCAACGGGCTCGTGCGCGATGTGTTCCAGGAGCGCCACATGCTCGGTCTCAAAGGCAATATCGGTCTCGGGCACGTCCGTTATCCGACGGCAGGCAGCGCGAGTCTGCATGAAGCGCAACCGTTCTACGTCAATTCTCCTTACGGTATCTGCCTCGGCCACAACGGCAATCTGGTCAACCAGGAAGAGCTCAAGGAGCTCATCGTGCGTCAGGATCGACGGCACCTGAATACGACTTCGGATTCGGAGCTGCTGCTCAACGTGTTCGCGCACGAGCTTGGTCGACGCGGCAATCAGGAGCTCGATCCCGAGGACATCCTCGAAGCCGTTCACGCCGTGCATGCGCGGTGCTCGGGAGCCTACGCCGTCGTTGCACTGATCGTCGGCCACGGGATCGTCGCGTTCCGCGACCCGCACGGTATTCGACCCGCCATTCTCGGCGTGCGCGAGACCGATGCCGGTCTCGAGCGCATGGTCGCGTCGGAAAGTGTCGCTCTCGATGCGCTCGGTTTCGAGTTCGAGCGCGATATCGAGCCGGGAGAGGCGGTATTCATCGACCATCGGGGCGAGCTGTACAGCAAGCCGTACGAGGGCAATGCGACCTTTGCTCCCTGTATTTTCGAGTATGTCTATTTCTCGCGGCCCGACTCGATCCTCAACAACGTCTCGGTCTACAAGTCACGGTTGCGGATGGGCGATACGCTCGCCGAGAAGATTCTCAGGCTCAGGCCGGATCACGACATCGACGTCGTGATCCCGATTCCGGACACGTCGCGCACGGCGGCGATGCAGGTCGCGCACGGGCTCGGCCTCAAGTACCGCGAGGGATTCATAAAGAACCGCTACATCGGGCGCACTTTCATCATGCCGGAACAGTCGGCGCGGCAGGCCTCGGTTCGGCGCAAGCTGAATGCCATCGATCTCGAGTTCCGCGGCAAGAATGTGCTGCTCGTCGACGATTCGATTGTCCGCGGCACGACCTCCCGGCAGATCATCGAGATGGCCCGTGAGGCCGGGGCCCGCAAGGTCTATGTGGCCTCGGCCGCGCCGCCGGTCCGCTATCCGAACGTTTACGGCATCGACATGCCCGCCGCATCCGAGCTCGTCGCCGCGAATCGCAGCGAGGCGGAAGTGGAGCGAATCATCGGTGCCGACTGGCTGATTTATCAGGATCTCAAGGATCTCGAGGATTCCGTTCGACACGAGCGCGCCAACGTAGAGACCTTCGACACATCGTGCTTCTCCGGGGAGTACGTAACGGGCGACGTCACCAACGCTTATCTCGGTGAGCTCGAGCGCCGCCGAGCCAATGCCGTGAAGGCCCGGCGCGACAAACGGATTCAGCGCGAGGAGCTCGACGACGAGAGCGTCCAGGTCGTCGCCGGCGGGATCTAACAAGAGGGGTCAGAGCCCTTTTTCTCAAAAGAGAGAAAAAGGGCTCTGACCCCATTCTTCTAGCGCGCCTTTAGCGTGCGCTGCTGCGGGCCGCTACGGTCCCAGGTCAGGTAGCCGCCCGGCCCGTACCAGTCGTCGAGAACGATACGCACGGCTTCCTCGCCATCGAGCTCGAATCGATGCATGGCGGGTCGATGCGTGTGTCCATGGACGAGCGTACGAACGCCGAACTCCTGCATCGTCCGACGCACGGCATCCCGGTTGACGTCCATGATCGCCTCGGTCTTTGCTGCCATCTCGGTCTGGCTGAGCTGCCGCAGGCTTGCTGCGATCTGACGGCGCTCCGGCAGTGTCTTGCCGAGGAACTCCTGCTGCCAGCCGGCTTCGCGAAGCTGGCCTCTGAGCTCGAGGTAGCGGACGTCGTCGGTGCAGAGCAGGTCGCCGTGAGTCAGCAGTACGGGCTCACCAAAGAGCTCGATGCGCTCGAACTCCGGGAGCAGTGAAACGCCGGTCTTCTCGCAGAATCTCTCTCCGACCAGGAAGTCGCGATTGCCGTGCATGAACAGGCATTCGGTGCCCGAGCGCGTCAGTGCCGTGAGTGCCTCGATGATCGGAGTCAGCCCCGGGTCATCGTCGTCGTCGCCGATCCAGGCTTCGAAAAGATCGCCGAGAATATAGAGGGTATCGGCCTCGCGCGCTTCGTTCTCCGC
>JASFSD010000425.1:0-3060 GCA_050114575.1 Gammaproteobacteria bacterium
CGTCAGCAGCCCGGGCAGGAATCCGACGGTGTCGACGACGAGCACATCGTCCTCCCAGTGGCCGATCGAATGCCCGCCTCGACTCGGCTCCAGATTGGCCGGATGCTCGTCGAGGTTCATGTGAATGGTCCGCAGGAAACCATGCTGGCCATGCTCGAGTGTGATCGTGTCACCGCGCTGGGTGACGCGATTGATCGAGCCGTCCCAGTTCCAGTCGAAAATAATGCTCGTCGTCTCGCAACGAAACCTCGGGTTGCCCTCGGGCGATCGCAAGTCGGTCGCGTCGAGTACGGCCTGGCCCACATCCGTGAGCTGAACCGGGTCGGGTCGTGGTCCTCCGCCACCTCCACCACCCGGCCCTCTGACCGGTCTCGGCACGTTCTCCAGATCGACACCGCCGACGCGGGGATTGGACAACAGCATCTGAATCGGCGCCCAATCGCCGGAGATATTCGGCTCACCATTGGCGAGCCTGGCGGGACGCTCGCCGTTGTCGAAGGTCAGCGTCTCGATCGTCTCCTCGATCTGCGCATAGCGGTTGTAGCTCCTGCCGTCGGAAAAAGTGACGTTGCTCAGGTAACACGACCGGGGATCGCGGGTGTCCGGCAGTGCCAGAAGCGTGATCGTCTCGCCGTCGGGAAACATCTGGGGCGTCCATCCCGAGCGCTGCAGCACGGTTGCGGCGCGCATCTCGCAGCGCCAGTGGATCTCTTCTCCGGCTTCGTCGGTGACAGTGAAATAGACCCAGGAATGCGGGTTGATGAAGTCGACGCCGGTGACGACACCGGTCAGTGTCATCAGCTCCGCATCGCCGTCGAAGCTGCCGAAGCCGTGATGCGCGCGCGCAGAGCTGCAGACCAATAAGAGCCCGCAGCACGCGGCTGTGAGTCGTGACAATTGCAACATGATCCCCCCTGACTCAGGCGACATACGACATCTCAGCATACGCCACTGGCGCCAATTTTCCATGCACCCCGACGCCGACGCCTCAGCGCCAGGGCGAAGCCCGGCGTTCAGGCGCGCAGTCGAGCGTCCCTCTTTCGATCGCTCTCTTTCAACAGCTTTTTCCGGAGCCGGATCGCCTCGGGCGTAATCTCGACGAGCTCGTCGTCGTCGATGAACTCGAGCGCCTCCTCCAGCGACAGCGTCAGAGGCCTCGTCAACACGATGTTCTCGTCGGAGCCCGCGGCACGGATGTTGGTCAGCTGCTTGGCCTTAGTCGGATTCACAGGCAGATCGTTGCCGCGGCTGTGGATACCGATGATCATGCCCTCGTAAACACGCTCGCCGTGGCCGATAAAGAGCTTGCCTCGTTCCTGGAGATTGAACAGCGCATAGCCCAGCGACTTACCGTCGACCATCGAGACGAGTGTGCCATTGTGCCGCTGGCCGATCTCGGCCTGAACGCGCGGCGCATAGCCGTCGAAGATGTGATAGAGCAACCCGGTACCGGCCGTGACCGTCAGGTATTCGGTGCGAAAACCGATCAGGCCACGCGCCGGCATGCGGTACTCCAGTCGAACACGTCCCTTGCCGTCCGGCATCATGCTTCGGAGCTCGCCCTTGCGCTCGGCAAGGCGCGTCATGACCGCGCCCTGATATTCCTCGGCCATATCGACCGTCACCAGCTCCCAGGGCTCGTGGATTTCGCCATCGACTTCCTTCTCGATCACGGTCGGCCGCGAGACGGCGAGCTCATAGCCTTCCCGCCGCATCGTTTCGATCAGGATCGAAAGATGCAGCTCACCGCGCCCGGAAACCTTGAACCTGTCGGGATCGTCTGTCGTTTCGACGCGAAGCGCGACGTTGTGCTTGAGCTCCTGCTCGAGCCGGGCCTTGATCTGGCGGCTGGTAAGGAACTTGCCATCCTGCCCGGCAAACGGCGACTTGTTGACGAGAAAGTTCATGCTGATGGTCGGCTCGTCGACAGTCAGCGGCGACAGCGCCTCGGGCTGCTCGCGGGATGCGATCGTGTCTGAGATCTTGAGATCATCGATCCCGCTGAAGACGACGATATCGCCGGCCCCGGCCTCTTCGATCGGCGTGCGCTCGAGCCCGTGGAAGCCGAAGAGTTCGCCGATGACTCCGTTTCGCTTGCTGCCGTCGTTGCCGACCACCGCAACAGGCGCTCCCGCACGTACGATTCCCCGGCTCACACGACCGATCCCCAACACACCGACATAGCTCGAGTAATCGAGGCTCGAGACCTGCAGCTGCAACGCTCCTTCGGCCTCGACATCGGGAGGCGGCACTCTTTCCACGATCGTCTCGAACAGCGGACGCATGTCGCCGTCGCGCGAAGCGCTGTCGAGGCTTGCAAAGCCTTTGAGCGCAGACGTGTAGACCACGGGAAAGTCGAGCTGCTCGTCGCTCGCACCGAGCCGATCGAAAAGGTCGAAAGTCTGATCCAGCACCCATTCCGGTCTCGCGCCCTCCCGATCGATCTTGTTGATAACCACGAGTGGCGTGAAGCCGCGCGCAAACGCTTTCTGGGTCACGAAGCGCGTTTGCGGCATCGGCCCGTCGACGGCATCGACGAGCAGAAGAACGCCGTCGACCATCGACAGCACGCGCTCGACCTCACCGCCGAAGTCGGCATGGCCGGGCGTATCGACGATGTTGATGCGCCAGCCATGCCAGTGGATCGCCGTGTTCTTCGACAGAATCGTGATGCCGCGCTCACGCTCGAGGTCGTTCGAGTCCATCACCCGGTCGGGCACGGCCGCGCGCGCGTCGAGCGTGCCGGACTGCTGCAGCAGCCGGTCTACGAGCGTCGTCTTGCCATGATCGACATGCGCAATGATTGCGATATTGCGGAGTTTCTCGGTCGGGAACATTCCCTGGCTCCCGTAAAAGGGGGCGCATTATAGGGGGAATCCGCACGCCAGCGCTGGCCGGAGCCCACAAGGACCAGATGCGGGCGAAACCCTCTCAGAACCTCAGCGTATAGCTGAATTTGACCGACAGGTCCGCGTCCGTCGAGTGAAACGAGTCGTTTCGGTCCCGGTCGACGACGGAATGGTTGAAAACGATAAAGCCCTCGCGGCCGGCCTGGGGAAT
>JASFSD010000426.1:0-3059 GCA_050114575.1 Gammaproteobacteria bacterium
GCCGAAGCCGAGACCGATATAAGCCGGATAGGGCTCCCACCCGTGATTGATCGCGATGCTCTTGTAGAGCTCGTTCGGTTTGTCCCCGGTCCAGTTTCGCGTCGCCAGTTCCAGCGTGGCGGTGGAGACGATGCGGTGACCGTCCAGTGTTCCACCCTGCCTCAGCATCTCCGCAAACCGCAGCAGATCCGGAACGGTCGAAATGGCTCCGACCCATGGCATCTCCGCGTGCTCTTCCCGGAAGGCGCCCTGCGGTCCGAGATCGCTGCGCCCGAGATGCTCCTGCGGCGGCCGGCTGCGAAAGTCGGGGAAGATGTGTCGGTAGGTGAGGTCTTTGCGCACACCGATGGACGTGTCCTTCATTCCCAGCGGCGTCAGCACGTCATCCTGCAACAGCTGCCGATAGCTTCTGCCGGCCGGATCGCAGCGGCGAACGGCTTCGCCCAGCAGGGCGTGGTGCACGAGAGGGGAGTAATGCACGCGCTCGCCAGGCGGCTCCAGCGAACGAATGTTTTCGCAGATGGCGGCAATGATCTCGTCGAGGCGGTCGATATACATGCCGGGCCTCGGAATCCAGACGGGCGGCAGCCCGGACGAATGAGTCAAGAGATGAAAGAATGTGACCGACTCCCGCCGTCCGCCGCTGAACTCGGGAATGATCTCGCTGACTCGGGTCGTCAGCGCGAACTGGCCGTGCTCGATGGCGCGAAAAGCGAGCACGTTGGTGAGGGCCTTCGTCAGCGAGAACAGCGAGAAGACCGAATCCGGCGCAAGCGGGGTCTCGCCAGCTTCGTCGCCATAGCCGATTGCTTCGAACAGTCCTGTCACACCGTTACGGGCGACGGCGATCACCGCGCCGAAGTAGCGATTCGCGGCGATATCGGTTTCGATCGTTGCCTTGAGGTGTTCGAGTCGATCGGCGTCGAGGCCGGCGTTGGTTTGGCTCACGGGTTGCACTTGTTGTTGCTTCTAGTGTGGCTGCCGGGGCGAGGTTCGGTGCCGGGATCGTTGCCGGCGTCGCAATGTTACTATACGGGCGCCCTGCGGGTGAGTGTGCCGGTACGTCGCGCCCGGACCTCACGAACAACAACAAGGGGGGACCGCATGAGCACTGAACAGGCGCGAGGCCAATCTCGCTGGCTGACTTATGAGAACGGCGTCCTGCTGTTGCTCGGCTTCGGTTTCGGTCTGGTGTTTTTCGACCGCAACGCGATCAACTATCTGATGCCCGCGATCCAGCCCGCGCTGGGGCTGAGCAATGCGCAGATCGGTATGCTGGCTTCCGGGCTGGCCCTGGCCTGGGCCCTGTCGGCCTATTTCATCAGCGCCTGGTCGGATTCGTTTCGAGCACGCAAGCCGTTCGTGCTGCTCTCGATCATCGTCTTTTCACTTTGCTCGGCGATTTCCGGCCTCGCCGGCTCGTTCGCCTTTCTGCTCGCGGCTCGCGTCATCATGGGAATCGCCGAGGGACCGTTCCTGCCCGTGTGCCTTTCGATCATGAACTCGGAGTCCTCACCGCATCGGCGCGGGCTCAATGCGGGGATCATGCAGAACGTTTTTGCTGCCGCGCTCGGCACGCTGCTCGCGGGCTTTCTCGTGCCGCGGCTGGCGGCTGCCTTCGACTGGCGCGCCACGTTCTACATCACGGGTGTGCCGGGTCTGATCATCGCGGCGCTGGTCTGGATTTATCTTCGCGAGCCCGCGCGCGAGCCGGATGCCGACGACGAGCCGCCGCCGAGGGTCGGGCTCAGCGCTCTGACAATGCTCAAGGAGCACAACATTCGCGTTTGCTCCGTGGTCTCGATCTTCATGGTCGCCTGGTTTCTCGTCGGACTCGCGTTCCTGCCGATTTACTTCACGTCGGTGCGTGGCTTCACGGCCGAGCAGGCCGGTGCGCTCGTCGGTGTCACGGGCCTGTCGACGATGGTCTGTGGCTTCCTCGTCCCGGCCTGGTCGGATCGGGTCGGCCGCAAGCCGGCGATGATCACGTTCTGCTTCATGGGAATCGTCACGGCGCTGGCCGCGCTCTACTTCGAAGGGCCGATGTGGATGATGGGCGTGTTGCTTTTCATCGGCTGGAGCGGCACGGGGGCTTTTCCGATCTTCATGGGGGTCGTGCCGGGTGAGACGGTATCGCGCGCACTGACGGCCTCGTCGATGGGGCTCGTGGTCTGCATCGGCGAGTTGATCGGCGGCGTCTCGATGCCGACCGTGGCAGGCTGGATCGCAGACTCCACGGGGTACCAGGCCGCGCCGATCGTCGTGGTCGGTATCTGCGCCTTTCTCGGGGGCGTCGCCGCGCTGTTTCTCAAGGAAACGGCGCCGAGCAAAGTCGGTACGCCGGCATCGGAGATCGCCGGAGCCGGCACGACCTCGGTCTAGCGCGGCTCAGTCTCCGCCGGCGGGCTCTTGCTCGAGCCGGCATCCATCGTCGTCGCGGACGACGTAGCCGCCCGTCGGGTCGCTGAAGTGGCTGCCGATGACCAGCACATCGGAATTCGCCAGTTCGTCGACGAAGCGCTTGCGCGTGCGGCAGGCTTCGGCCTGGTCCATGTCGAACCGGGCCGTGTCTCCCGGCAGCTCGAACTGAATCGGATTGTGCATCATGTCGCCGGTGATGACGGCGTGCTGACCCTGGGAGGAGATTTCGATGCTGACGTGTCCGGGTGTGTGGCCCGGCGTCGGCCTGAGGCTGATCTCGGGACAGACGTCGTGATCGGGCTCGATCAGATCGACGAGCCCGGCCTCGACCACTGGCAGCACGGCGTCGTACATGTGGTTCAAATCGTGATAGCCCTTGGTTGCTTCGAGCATTTTCCAGTGCTCGTATTCCTTGCGGCCGAACAGATAGCGGGCATTGGGGAATGTCGGCACCCACTTCCCGTCGACGAGATGCGTGTTCCAGCCGACGTGATCGAAATGCAGGTGCGTGCAGAGCACGAAGTCGATCTTTTCTCGATCGAATCCCGCATGGGCCAGGTCGCCGAGAAAGCTCGTCTGCATGTCGGTGAAGACGTCGAACTCCCTCTGCCGGTCCGCGCCGATGCACGTGTCGAGCA
>JASFSD010000427.1:0-3058 GCA_050114575.1 Gammaproteobacteria bacterium
GCCGCCAATAAAGGCGGCTTCCCCGATCTGTTCGTCCAGCCGCTGGACTTTCACGAGCTGCATCGCCAGACGATGGCGCAGGCCGTGGGCTCGGCGCCGCCGAGCTGAGTCAGCCGTGCGGCCGGCTCAGTTGATCAGCCAGAACACCAGCGACAGCCGCGGAAAGTCGAAGAACGAATTCTGCGGATGGTAGGCCGCGTGAAAGTATTCCGATGGAAAAATCACGAGCCTGCCGGGCAGCATGTCGAGGACCCCGATCTGCTCCCAGGCGTCCTGATTCTTTTCGGGCCAGTAATCGAGGCCGGTCTCGGCCATGCTCTGATCTGTGGTCACCAGGCGTGCGTAGGCGTCGTCGAAAACCGGTGAATCCGTCTTCGTGCAACGGAAAAACGCCGTGCCACCGGAGCACTCCTCGGACCGATTGAGGTACAGCACGCAGGTGAACGAGCGCGCCACACCCTCGGTGATATCGGCATGCGGAACCGCGAAATCGGCCCGCTTGTCTTTGATCTGCCGGAACCAGTTGACGTCGACGCTCGGATCGGCAGGACGCGTCTTCTGGCCATAGACCTTGTGAACGACCTGCTGCGCGGCCCCGACCACCTTGTTCGGGTACCGGATGGGGATGCGCAGGCGGCAGTCGTAATAGTCGACGAAGTTCCGAGTACCCGGCTCGAGCTTCCAGTTAGTGGCCGGCATGCTGCCTACGACCTGCCTGACGCGCTCGGGATCCTGCAGGAAGTCGTCGATGATGGCCACGGGAATCGTTTCCTTGATCGGTTGCAGCATCAGCCCGAAGTTCGGATTGACGTCGAACAGATCATTGAAGAGAAACGGCTGCCCATCGGGGCCCTGTTGCGGCGAATCTGCCTCGGGCGCCGCGCGCTCGCCGACGGCATCGGCCTGGCCAGACGTCACCCCGGCTGACGCGGCCCGGGAGCTGACAGCTGCTTCGGGAAGACCGCGCAGATTGATCGCAATCGAAATTCGTATCCGGTCGCTCTTGTTGCACTGTATGTAGTGCGGCATCCACGACTCGAACATGACGAGCATCCCGGGCCGGGGCTCGACGGCAATCTCGCGGCGATTGAGCAACTCCTGACCCGAGGTCCGCGTGAACTCGCGGTAGCTGCGACGCGCGCCGATCGGGTCGGGAAACACGATGCAACCGCACTCTTCCGGCGCCTCGACATAGTAGCTGCAGGACAGGAGGCTGCCGTCATGCGTATGGTGGTTCTCCTGCGAACCCGGCTCAAAGACGTTGATCCAGGCATGCTCGACCTCGATCTCGCGAGGCGGCAGCTTGAGTGTCTTTTCGAGATACTCCCTGGCCGTGGCCAGAACGTGAGCCTCGAGCTCCTCGAGCCCCGCGTCGACGAGTATGGAAGCATCGGACCGGTAGAACGAAGTCGCCACCGACTCTTCCGGCGCCGGCGTGACTGTCTCCTCTGCCCGCGCCGTTTGCATGAACTCGGAAACCTTCCTGCGGATCGACTCACGAACGCTCGGGTCGACCTCCGTCACGATCAGGGGCGCGGCAAAAAACGGGTCAACCCGCATGGTCCCGTCCAGTTCCGGATCGCTGATTCATTTGCGTGGTCAGGCTACACACCGGCGAGGCTGAAGTTGATGGCGACCGAGATACGCTCGCGATTACCGCGGTAAGGACAGACGCCATGCTGGAGCCAGGCGGGAAACACGAACAGCATGCCGGCTTTGGGTGTCAATCGTTGGGATTCGCCCATCGAGGCGCCGTCGGGGCCCGGAAACGTGAACTGCGGCGCGTACATGACCGGGGCCACACCACGCGGATCCGCTATCTCGAATTCGCCGCCGAGCGACGGGTCGTCGCTGATGCCGCCGTCGTCCACGTAATAGCTCGAAGACCACAGTGCGCCGGGATGGGTGTGAAACTGGTTGCCGTTCCCGCTGCGATTGACGTTGGCCCAGCAGTTGATGCGCCAGGTGACCTTGTGATGCTGGCCGGTACGATCCACGGTCGAGTCGGAAACGACGGCGCGGGCATAGGCGAGGATCTTCTGCATCGGCGCGCCGCCCCACTCGTGCATGTCCCAGCTCGACTGCCAGCCGCCGCGGTTGGATCGGGCAACCGAGTCACTCGCCTTCTCCTTGGCCAGAATGATCTGTTTGAGCTCGGCATTGAGTGCCTCGGAATCAGGAATCGTGGCGACCAGCACTGGAGTCGGAAACAGCTTCAAGAGCTGCAGTTGCGGGGCGGCATTCGTAGCCTTGTTGGTTGCCTTGTTGGTTGCCGTCAGATCGGCCATGTCAGTTCCTGGGTCCGGATTTCGATAGATTATACTTTCAGGGTGGTGCGTAAATACGCATTCCCCGATTGGTTCGAGTGGGAGATGAAACGACCTTGTCTGCACGATTCTTTACCAGCCGCGTACAGGTGATCGGCTCATGCTGACGCATACCGCCGTTCAACAGACGGTCGTGGGCGCAGTCAACTATCTGCAGCAGGCGACCCATCCGCATGCGCTGATGTTCATGACGATCCTGCACCGACGCTTCGGCATCGAAGAGTTCGCCGACGCCGGCGAGCGCTACGACGAGGTGTTACCCAAGCAGCCGCCTGACCAGATCCCCGTGCTCAGAGTATTTCGGCGCATTTTCGATGCCGACAATCCCATCGTGCCCGAAGACTGGGACCACGTGATCATACCGACGGACCGCCTGATCATCTCGGCGCTTTATTGCGATCGCCTCGGCCTGCCTCCCGAGTTCGCCGAGGCGATGGAGAGGGCTGTGAGCCAGGGCGGCTATGGCCTGACCCACGCCGTGCTGGCGTGGGCCTGGATCCAGGACAACAACTACCGACTCGATCTGCGGCCCGGCCTGCTCGAACAGATGTTTTCAGGCGCCGCGGCGATGATCGATGAGGACCCGACCTCGGTCAATGACGTCAAGCTCGAGGCCGGCGCCTTTCTCTGCATGGCGCGCCAGAGCGCCCGCGTGAATCTCGAATTCGTCGAGCGCGTCGTCAGGTTCCAGAACCCCGACGGCGGCTGGGGCGCGATCAACGACTCGAACT
>JASFSD010000428.1:0-3058 GCA_050114575.1 Gammaproteobacteria bacterium
CGAAGCGATGCGACTGCTACAAAGGCTCCTCGGAGCCCGATGATCGGCCTGAAGTATGCGAATACCACGCAGCGATCGACGGCGTCGCGTACGATGGTGAAGCCGCGTTCGAGCGGAGGCATCGCGCGATGGCTCGCCTGGAAGACATCTACAAGGTCGAGGACGCCAAGCGGATTGAAGACCTCGGGCGCCCTGCGCTCGATCTCTCGCACATGCGCCTCGACGATCTCGAAGAGATCCTCGTGGCAGTGGAGTGGCATCTCGCGCACGGGCACCACCGACCGAGGAGGCGTCGATGACGCTCGAACTCTTCGAGGCCGACGCCGCTGCGGCCCGAGAGTTTGCGCTCGCCGAGGCCGAAAGGCGCGAGCTGGCCGCCGCTCGCCTGCGCGAACTTGAGGCCGACTTCACACCTCGTCCGGTCGTGCGCGAGATTCTGAGTTGGTACTTCGATTACGTACTTCGCGTCGTGTCCCATCGGCCGATCGACTCGTCCTGCTTGGGGTGCCGCATCGCTGGCGCAACTCACTCGTGCCCTGACCCGAGCGACTACTTGTTGGTCCAGCGCTCGGGCGTCAACCGGGTCTTGTCGCGACCAACCAAGGTCCTGCGCGTCCTCGATGTCTGCGCAGGCGCCGGGGTCTGGGCGAGCGAGATGCGCCGCCTGATGACCATGCTCGGGATCCCAGTGCACATCACCGCGGTGGAACTCGACGAGGAGCGCGAGCGCGAGTACCTTCCCTGCCACGCGGACGAAGTCGTCTGGGGTGACTGGCGAGCGTTCGCCAAGCGCTGCGACGAGGACGGCCGATGGTTCGACCTCGCTGTGGGGAATCCAGCGTTCCGGCAGGCCCGGGCCCTCAAGCTCGACCCAAGCACGTCGATGCCTGCGCTCCTGATCCAGATCGCCGGCGCCGTGATCTTGTACATGTCCCAGCAGGGGTGGACGAAGACCTCTGCTGGCTTCGAGGTCCGTCGGAACTACAAGCCAGCCTACTCGGTTGACGTGCCCGGCGGGGTCAGCCATCGCGCCGGAGGAGGAGCCGACTCCGTCCCCTACTCGGCAACAATGTGGCTCGGTGCGATCGCTGGACCGCACACAGGGATGATGTCCGTGGACATGCTCGATCCCTTCGACGGGCGGAGCTTCTCCGAGGGACTGCGGCCCGGGGCCGAGCCCATCGACTGGCTGCGGGCCAACGAGATCCCCTTTCTCGCACCATGAAGGACATAAGGATGCCAAGGCACACGTATCACCCGAGGATCGCTGAGGAAATGGGCAGGCGAATCGCCTACCATCGCGAAAGGATGGGGCTGACCAAGAAGCAGCTCGCCAACGCGGTGCCAGGCGGGCTGTCCGAGACAACCATCCACCGCTACGAACTCGGCGAGCACGGGGCGAGCCTCGAGTCGCTGTGCTTGCTGGCGCTCACCTTCGGGTGCGAGCCCAGCGAGCTCCTGCCCAGCCTGTCTGAACTCCCGGCGATACTGGGGACGACGTAGTGACCGCCCGAGTCGTCGACTTGTTCTCGGGCTGCGGCGGGACGTCGCTCGGCGCGGCGCAAGCCGCACCTTCGGCGGGCGACCGTGCTGGGGCTGGCACGTGAGCCACCGCGGCGCATGGGCCAGGACGCTCGCGCAGCCGGCCAACACGCTGACCACGAAGAACCAGCACTACCTCGTCGCCGACGGCCACTACCGGCTCTGGACCGTCGACGAGACCCTCGGGGCCCAGGGGTTCCCGGTCGGCTACCTCGACGGCGTGCCACGGACGCAGGCGCTCGTGATGGCCGGGAACGCGGTCCCGCCGGGACTGGCGAAGGGCGTGCTCGAGCAGGTGGCGAGGTCTCTGCGGTGAGCTACTCGAGCGTCAAGGATCTGCCGACAGGCCTGCTGCGGAGGGCCATCGACGAGGCGAGTTCGCACGTGTCCCGCCAGCAGCACGTTGGGACGCACGAGCAGGACCGCTACGACGCGATGGCCTGGCGCGAGAGGTACACCGAGCACGGGCGGTGCAAGTGTGTGAAGTGCAAGCGCGCATGGGCTGCGGGCGATCCCAGCAAGAGGTGACAAGTCGATGCTCTACTATCTCCCTGATGCACGAGACGTCGTTGACTCTACCTACGACTTCGGGCGCGAGAGCCGGAGTCCTGACCGGATCAGGCGCGACGACCTGTACGCTCACGAGGTCTACGACGAGCCGCCATACGACGGGATGCTCGTCAGCCACGCCCTCGTCGAGGGTAGCAAGAGCAAGTACACGGTCGCTGAGCGTCGACGCCTCTACCGGTCAGGATTCCGCGAATTTGCTCGAGTCCCGGCTGACACGAAGGTGATGGGAGACTGCGGGGCCTTCTCCTACCTCAAGGAACACGAGCCGCCCGTCAGTCCCCAGGACGTCGCCAACTTCTACGGTCGCATCGGGGCCGACTTTGGCCTTGCTGTCGACCACATCGTCGGCCAGTTCGCCACAGCAGAGCCTCTGTTCGTAGAGCCCGAGGCTCGGCGACGATTCGAACTGACCCTCGACCTCGCCACTGACTTCTGGCGCCACTCCCAGGGCCTCGGCTTTGAGCCGATTGGCGCTGTCCAGGGCTGGTCCCCGTCGAGCATGGCCGCGGCCGCGACGAAGTTGCAGGCGATGGGCTATCGGTACCTAGCGATCGGCGGCCTGGTCCGGCGTAAGGACACCGAGATCACAGCCATCTTGCAGGCTCTGGACAGCGTCCGTCTCCCCCAGACCCGCCTCCATCTGCTCGGTGTCGCCCGTCCCGGCACAGTGTCCGAGTGGACCACCTACGGCGTGGCAAGCATCGACAGCACGAGCCCGTTGCGCCGGGCCTGGACCGACGCGCGACACAACTACTGGCTCGCCGACAAGTCCTACTCGGCGATCAGGGTCCCCGCCAGCGACTCGCCGCGCGTGGCGAGGAGGATCGGCGCGGGCGAACTCGACGGCGACCGCCTCCGTCATGCCGAGGGACTCGCGCTCAACTCCCTCGCTCGGTTCGACATGGAGCCGAGCGCTCGCAACCTTCGGACCACGCTCGCGTGCTTG
>JASFSD010000429.1:0-3040 GCA_050114575.1 Gammaproteobacteria bacterium
ATGCTCGTCACGACTCGCGTCGGAGGTTGAGCTCATTCCCACTCGATGGTGGCGGGCGGCTTACCGGAAATATCGTAGGTGACTCGCGAAATGCCGGGAATCTCGTTGATGATCCGCCGCGACACGCGATCGAGGAAGTCGTAGGGCAATCGCGCCCATGCCGCCGTCATGAAGTCGATCGTCTCGACGGCGCGCAGAGCAATCACGTAGTCGTACTTGCGGCCGTCGCCCATGACGCCGACCGACCTGACGGGCAGAAAGACGGCGAACGCCTGGCTGACTTCGTCGTAGAGATTCGCCGCGCGCAGCTCGTCGATGAAGACCGCGTCCGCGCGCCGCAGAAGATCCGCGTACTCCTTGCGGACTTCGCCGAGAATACGAACACCGAGGCCGGGTCCCGGAAACGGATGTCGATGAATCAGAACGTCCGGCAGACCGAGCTCGGTTCCGATTTTCCGAACCTCGTCCTTGAACAGGTCCCTGAGCGGCTCGATGAGATCGAGCTTCATCGTCTCGGGCAGGCCGCCGACGTTGTGATGCGACTTGATCAGGTGCGCCTTGCCGGTCGCCGCGCCTGCCGACTCGATGACGTCGGGATAGATCGTGCCCTGCGCGAGCCACTTGACGTCCTCGAGCTGCGCCGCGTGCTCGTCGAAGACCTCGATGAACTCGTGCCCGATGATCTTGCGCTTTCGCTCCGGGTCCTCGACACCTTCGAGCGCCGACATGAAGCGCTCTTCGGCATTCGCCCGGATCACGTGCGCACCCAGATGCTCGGCGAAGACGCTCATGACCTGATCGCCTTCGTCCAGTCGCAACAGACCCGTGTCGACGAACACGCAGACGAGCTGGTCGCCAATGGCCGCGTGCAGCAGCGCGGCGACGACAGACGAATCGACGCCGCCCGAAAGTCCGAGCAGCACGCGATCGCTGCCGACCGTTTCGCGAATGCGTTCGATGTGCTCGGCGATGATGTTGGCCGGCGTCCAGTCGCCGGGACACTTGCAGATGTCGATCGCGAAGCGGCGAATGATCTCGAGCCCCGAGTCCGTATGGGTCACCTCGGGATGAAACTGAACGCCATAGAGGCGACGCTCGACGTCCGCCATCGCCGCGAGCGGTGCATTGGACGAAGCAGCGATCGGGCGAAAGCCCGGCGGCAGCTCCTCGACGCGATCTCCGTGACTCATCCAGACGTTGAGCGTCGATCCCGCAGAGCTCAAGCCCCCGAGCAGCGGGTCGTCGCCGACGAGATCGACTTCCGCGAACCCGAACTCGCGATGGTCCGCCGCCGCGACACGGCCGCCGAACTGTGCGGCGAGCGCCTGCATCCCGTAACAGATTCCGAGGATCGGCACGCCGAGCTCGAAGACGATCGGGTCGACGCGCGGCGAATTCTCGGCCGAGACCGACTCCGGCCCGCCCGAAAGGACGATACCGGACGCACCGAAGGCTTGGATATCGGCCGGGTTCGCGTCGTAAGGCAGGATCTCGCTGTAGACACCGACCTCGCGCACGCGGCGCGCGATCAGCTGCGTGTACTGGCCGCCGAAGTCGACAACCAGGATGCGGGAGCTATCGGGCGATTGCTCAGCGGCAAGTCTCGCGTTTGCGCTCAAGCGGAGCTACTCCGAACGGTAGTTGGGGGGTTCTTTGGTGATCGTCACGTCATGAACATGACTCTCACGCCGCCCGGCGCCCGTGATCCGGACGAAGCGGGGCCGCTCGCGCAGCTCGGCGATGCTGCCGCAGCCCGTGTAACCCATAGCCGCGCGCAGCCCGCCGACCAGCTGATGCAGGATGGCGACGAGGCTGCCTTTGTAGGGCACGCGGCCCTCGATACCCTCGGGCACGAGCTTGCTGAGCTCTTCGCTCGCATCCTGAAAATACCGATCGGCAGAGCCATGGTCGGCGCCCATCGCGCCGAGCGAGCCCATGCCGCGATACGACTTGTAGGAGCGACCCTGGTAGAGCTCGACCTCGCCCGGGGACTCTTCCGTGCCGGCGAAGAGTCCTCCGATCATCGTCGCGTGCGCTCCGGCGACCAGCGCCTTGGCGATGTCGCCCGAGAACCGGATGCCGCCATCGGCAATGATGGGCACGTCGGCGCCCCCGAGGGCCTTCGCGACTTCCGCCACGGCAGAAATCTGTGGCACGCCGACGCCGGCCACGATGCGCGTCGTGCAGATCGAGCCCGGCCCCACGCCGACCTTGACACCGTCGGCACCGGCGTCGACGAGAGCCTTGGCGGCATCTGCGGTCACGATATTGCCGGCGATGAGCTCGAGCGAAGGCTTACCGTTCTTGATCTCCCGAACGCGCTCGATGACGCCCTTGGAGTGGCCGTGCGCCGTGTCGACGATGATCACATCGACCCCGGCATCGACGAGCAGCTCGACCCGCTGCTCGGTGTCGAGCCCCGTGCCGACAGCGGCGCCGACGCGCAGCGCGCCGCGCTCGTCCTTGCAGGCAAACGGAAAGTCGGTCGCCTTCTGGAAGTCCTTGGCCGTGATCATCCCGCGGAGCTTGAAGTCCTTGTCGACGACCAGGACTTTCTCGATACGGTGCTTGTGCAGGAGCCCCAGGACCTCGTCCTTGTCGGCGCCCTCCTGCACCGTTACCAGCCGGTCCTTCGGCGTCATCACGGTCGATACCGGCGACTCGAGCTGAGTCTCGAACCGCAGGTCCCGGTGCGTAACGATACCGACGAGATCTTCGCCCTTGACCACCGGGACGCCGGAAATGTTCTCGGCCCGGGTCAGCTCGATCACGTCGCGAATCGTCGCCTCGGGCTCGATCGTGATCGGATCGCTGATGATGCCGCTCTCGAATTTCTTGACCATCTGCACCTGGCGCGCCTGCTCGGCCGGCGACAGGTTCTTGTGGATGATGCCGATCCCGCCTTCCTGGGCGATCGTGATCGCGAGCCTGGCCTCGGTGACCGTATCCATGGCTGCGGAGACGATGGGAATATTGAGAGTCAGACCCCGCGAGAGCCGGGTCTCCAGGGAAACTTCGCGGGGCAGGATCTCGGAGTAGG
>JASFSD010000430.1:0-3040 GCA_050114575.1 Gammaproteobacteria bacterium
CCAGCACTTCGCGGGTCTCGCCATCCATCAGATGGGCATTGTCGGATTCGATCGAATGCTGCTTGAGCAGCTCGCCCATTGCCTGCAGATGTTGAGATCTGAGCTCGGCAACCGTTTCGTTGATCGGCTCGGTGATCGGGAACGACATGGCGTCGGTCGAGACCGCGTAGACCGGGGCCGGGTCGAACGCGTGAACGACGTCCAGCTCACCATCGATTGCGTCGCGGATGGTCTCGGCAGTCTCGAGAATCTTGTGATCGAGCCGGGCCGGCTTGTCGCGCTCGTGCAGAGGGTCGACGGCCGCCACGACTTTCCTGATCGCCGGATCCGTGTGCGGTTTGACCAGCCAGAGCAGCGTCTGGCAGTCGCGGATGACATGCCAATCGGTGTTGGTGAACAGCGAGCGACGGATTGCGGAATGAAAGTGTGTATCCTTGACGACAATTTTGGGGTTGGAGCTCTCTACTTTGCGGAGAATCGCATCGTGCACCGGATGGTCCCAGGCGACGTCGACGCTGACCTCGACTCCCTTCTCGCGGATGGGAGCTGCGAGTTTCTCGAGGCGTTGCCCGTGGCGCTCCAGCAGTCCGGCGCGGGCCTTTTCGAGCGCCTTGGAATCGAAGAAGCGCTCGCCGGCGAGATACTGGTCGTAATCGCAGATGAACAGCTCGAGGCCGCTGCCGAGTTTTTCAGCAAGCCAGGCCGCGCGGGCGACGGCGGGTTGTTCCTTGGTCGTCGGGTCGACAATGACCAGAATCGAGTTGCTTTGCGCCATTAAAAAATGTCCTCTCGAACGGTTTTGAGCGTGCCATGAGCCGAAATGAGATAGCTACTAGGGATCGTACGTATGCCTGAACAACCGGTAGCTGCAACTCCCGCGATTGCCCCGACAGACTTCGATGCTTTCATGAAAGCGGCTGTCGATGCAATCGTTGTGATCAAGCGCAGCGGCGAAATTGTAGCGTTCAGTTGCTCGGCCGAGAAGATGTTCGGGTACGCTGCGGACGAGGTTCTGGGCCAGCCCGTCAGTATCCTCATGCCGGAGCCTTATCGTTCCGCTCACGCCAAGTACGTGGAGCGTTACGAGCACAGCGGCGAGGCGCACGTTATCGGGATCGGGCGCGAGGTTCGTGCCGTCAGGAAAGACGGCAGCGTGTTTCCGGTCTGGCTGTCGGTGGGAGAGTCGAAGTCCGAGTCCGCACATCACTTCATCGGAATCATTCGCGACCTGACAGAGCAGCATGCGGCCGAATCCGAGCGGCATTCGCTCGAGACCCGGCTCGAGCATGTCGCGCGATTGAGCCTGCTCGGTGAGATGGCGGCCGGCATCGCGCACGAGATCAATCAACCGCTGACCGCCATCGCCAATTACTCCCAGGCAGCCAAGAACATGTTCGCGCACGGTACGGCAGATACGAAAACACTGCGTAACGCCTGCGACGGTATCGCAGAACAGGTCCAGCGCGCCGGTGCCGTCATCACCAACCTGCGCAACTTCGTGCGCAAGCGCGAGGTCGAGAAGAAACCGCTGAGCCTGAAGCACCTCGTCGACGACGTTCTGATTCTGATCAATGCCGATGCGGCTCACAAAGGCGTGACGGTCGAGACCACGGTCCCCGACTCGCTGCCGAAGATCGCCGGCAACGCCGTGCAGCTGCAACAGGTCCTTCTGAACCTGACTCGCAACGCCGTCGATGCCATGTCGGCGAATGTCCGCAGGCCCAGGGAGATTACGATCGACGTCTCCCGGGTCGGCGACGGCAAGGTAGAGATTCGTGTGTCCGACCGCGGTCCCGGTGTCTCGTCGTCGCTGGAGGAGGCAATATTCCATCCGTTTTTCACGACCAAAGAGGACGGGCTGGGAGTTGGTCTGGCGATCAGTCGGACGATTATCGAGGCGCACGGTGGCGAGTTGAGCTACGAGCGTCGGGCCGAGGGCGGCTCGACGTTTATCGTCTCCCTGCCCATACTGGAGCAATGAACGTGTCGAACGACGAGAAACCTCTGGTTTACGTGGTCGACGACGACCGCGCGGTCAGGGAGTCGCTCGGGCTGCTGCTGAAGTCGGTCGGAATCGAGAATCAGACTTGCGAATCCGCCCGCGCATTTCTGGATGCCTATCAGCCCGAGCGCGTCAGTTGCCTGGTCGCCGATATTCGCATGCCGGGCATGAGCGGTCTCGAGCTGCAGCGCGAGTTGAATTCCAGAAAGGTCGACCTGCCGCTGATCTTCATCACCGGTCATGGTGACGTGCCGATGGCTGTCGAGGCCATGAAGGCGGGTGCAAGGGACTTTCTGACCAAGCCGTTCAGGGATCAGGATTTCCTCGATCGCGTGCGTGCGGCTGTCAGCGATGCTGCCTCCAGTTTCGAAGACCAGCAGAAACTGCGCGAAGTCAGGGAGCGTTACGAGTCGCTGACCCGCCGCGAGACCGAGGTCATGGACATGGTGGTCAAAGGCGCCGCCAACAAGGTCATCGCAATGGATCTGGGAGTCAGCCAGCGCACGGTGGAGCTTCACCGAGCGCGTGTCATGCAGAAGATGTCGGTCCGTTCGCTCGCCGAGCTCGTGCGCCTGGCCGAGATGCTGAAGAAATAGGACGGCCTCAGTTCTGCAGCTGCTCGACGAAATCCGTGATTGCAGCGATTCGGCGTCTTGCCACGGCGTTACCGGATTCGGCGTTGCCGGACGATTGCGCGAACGTATCTCCCCACACGGGCATCAGGCGGTCACCGTGGGCGGCCGGCGGGTTGCGGCCGTCGATGTATTGCATGACCGCGTCGCGCGGAAAGTTGCCGTTCGAGCGCGCACTGAGCGTGCGCAGGTTCGGTATCGATACAGCCATGGCACTCGCAACCGGGCCGTCGCCCTCACCGACGCGTCCGTGACAGGAAGCGCAATAGCGCGCGAAGAGCGCCGCACCGTCTGAATCGCCCTCCTGTCCGCCGGCGCGCGAGAATACGAGCAGCAGCACGAGAAAGGCGGCCAGTCCACGAGTCACGGCTTTCGTCATGTTTTCAACGCTCCCACGAATTGCTAC
>JASFSD010000431.1:0-3040 GCA_050114575.1 Gammaproteobacteria bacterium
GTGATCAACCCTCAAGGTGTGCCGCGATCCAGTCGAGCAGCTCGGTGGCATACAACAGGACGAGCAGAATCGCGACGGGCGCAATGTAGCGCGCGGAGATGCGCCAGAGCTGGTACAGGGTGCCGCCAGACGGGTCCAGCTCATCGGCAGTCGAGTTCTTGGCCATGAACCAGCCGGCGAACACGACGATGGCAAACCCACCTACCGGCAGCATCACATTGTTGGTCAGATAATCGAGCCAGTCGAAAATCGTTCGCTCGTACCACATCACGTCGGACCACGGACCGAAAGACAAAACGGTCAAGAGGCCCAGCGCCCAGATAATGACCCCGACCGTCAGCGCCGCGGAAACACGACTGAAATTGAGCTGCTCCATGAAGAAGGTCACGGCCGGCTCCATGAGGCTGATCGCCGATGTCCAGGCGGCAAACGTCAGCAGCATGAAGAAAATGACGGCGACGTAGACACCACCGGTCATCTGCCCGAAGGCGAGCGGCAAGGAGACGAACACGAGCCCCGGGCCCTGATCGACGGGCACGTCGAATTGGAACACGATGGGAAAGATGACGAGCCCTGCGAGTATCGCGATGATCGTGTCTGCCGCGACGACGGCAATCGATGTTCTGACGATCGACTCCTCGTTCGGCAGATAGGCGCCATAGGCCATTATCGCGCCCATACCGACGCTGAGCGTAAAAAACGCCTGTCCGAGCGCAGCAATCCACGCGCCCGTCGACAGTTCCTCGAATTTCGGCCTCAACAGAAACTCGACGCCCTCGACAAAGCTGCCCTGGAAAATTCCGTAACCGAGCAGAATCAGCAGCAGAATAATCAGCGCCGGCATCAGCACGCGCACGGCGCGTTCCAACCCTTCCTCGACACCGAGCGCGACGACGAAAATCGTGATGCCCATAAAAAAGGTATGCCAGAGGCCGGTCCGCACCGGATCGGAGATCAGGGCTTCGAAAGTGCCGCCGACTCCCGCAAGCTCAGCGCCGATGAAAACGCCCGAACCCCCTTCGAAGATATAGGCAACGGCCCATCCGGCGATGACGCTGTAAAACGAGAGGATCAGAAATCCGGTCGCAACGCCGAGGATTCCGACCCAACGCCACTTGATCGTCCCCGTCTCCTCCTCGCCCAGGAGCCGCATGGTGGCGACCGGGTTTCTCCGCCCGCGCCGGCCGAGGAGAATCTCAGACATCATGATCGGCAGGCCGACCACGAATACGCAGAGCAGGTAGATCAGGACGAACGCACCGCCACCGTTCTCGCCGGCCATATAGGGGAACCGCCAGATGTTGCCGAGGCCGACAGCAGAGCCCGCCACAGCGAGAATGAACGCAAGGCGCGAGGACCAATGCCCGTGCAGCGACGTTCGTTGTTCAGTCAATTGAGACCCCTGTGGCGTGTTTTTTGTTTTTCATTCTAGGATCATTGCCGAACCATGACCAGAAAGTCAGACCAGGGCCATTCCAACTCCATAGCCAGGAACAAGAAGGCCCGCTTCGACTATTTTATCGAGGAAACCATCGAGGCCGGCCTGGCACTGGAGGGTTGGGAGGTCAAGAGCCTGCGCGCAGGAAAAGGCCAGATCACCGAGAGCTACGTTTTGCTCCGAAACGGTGAAGCCTGGCTGCTCGGCGCGCACATCACGCCGCTGCCCACAGCCTCGACTCACATCGATCCCGACCCCCGCCGAACGCGCAAGCTGCTCCTGAATCGGCGCGAGCTCGACCGGCTCCAGGGGCTGGTCGAGCGCCGCGGGTACGCGCTCGTCGCCCTCGAGCTCTATTGGAAGAAGGGCCGCGTGAAGGTGGCTGTGGGGCTGGCCAAGGGCAAGAAGCAGCACGACAAACGAGCCCGAGAAAAGGAAGCCGACTGGCAGCGGGACAAAGAAAGAATCATGAAAACCGGCCTGAATCGGTGAGATTCGGACAGCGGTCTCTTGAAAAGGCAGCCGCATGCCCTAAACTTTCAGGCGATGGGGGCGACATGGCTTCGACGTGGGTCGCGAAACCTCCAGGTGCATGTCGAGGTGCAGGTTACCTCGTAAAACCATCTGCAAACCTATAGTTGCCAACGACGACAACTACGCACTCGCCGCTTAATACCCGGTAGGGTGCCGTCTGACTGGAGCCGTGCTTGTGCGTCCAGCGCCCTTCGGGGCACTCAGGCGTCATATCTCACAAGATCGTTGGGTCGTAAGTCCGGGACGGCTCAGCTAAAACTTGCGGAATCGCTCGGCGTGTTCCCTGTCGGTCGGGAAGCGTCGGGTTAAATGAATAGATTCGACTAAACATGTAGAGCCTGAGGCAGAGGGCTTGCGGACGCGGGTTCGATTCCCGCCGCCTCCACCATACACCTCGGTACCGCAGCCGGGAGTCAACGCATACCGAGCTTCTCGCCGCGCTCGGGCCGGAGCCGCCCCGGGGCGCCGGTTTCCAGGAGTGACTTCCATCTTTACTCCCACGGCGGGTAAATGCCGAAGCTGCCGTCCGGCCGGCGCTTGTACCGCTTGTGGATCCACAGATACTGCTCGGGGTTGCGACGGATCAACGCCTCGGTGCTCCGATTGATCGTCAAAGCATCGGCCACGTCGTCCCCGGTCGGGAATTCGGGCAGCGGCGCTTCGATCGTCAGCAGGTATCCGGATCCGCCGGGCTTACGCTCGATGCAGCTCGGCAGCACCGGCACACCGGCCATTCGGGCGATGCGCGCCGGTGCCGTCAGCGCCGTGGCCTCGACGCCGAACAGTGGCACGAACACCGTGTCCTTGCCGCCGAAGTCCTGATCGGGCGCATACCACATGGCATGACCCCGCTTCAGGCCCTTGATCAGACTGATGGGTGAATGGTGCCCGACGATGATCTCGGTGAACTTGCCGCGGTTGCGCTCCATGAACGCATCCATGAGCTTGTTGTGTGGGCGCTTGTACATCGCCTGCAACGATGTGTGCGCGGCGAGGACGGGGAGCCCGACTTCGATGCAGGTGAAGTGCGCGGTAAGGAGCATCGCGCCCCGGCCTTCGCGTCTGGCC
>JASFSD010000432.1:0-3030 GCA_050114575.1 Gammaproteobacteria bacterium
ATCGAGGGCCTCGATGCGAGGGTCGGGCAGCACGTTTCATTCACGGGCCGGCTGCTCAAGGTCGACGGGCTCGGAAAGCGCGTCATGATCGCCGACGCCCAGTTGCGGTCATGATCGGGATTAGACAAGGCAGCCTATCCCATCATTGCTCCGAGGTTCCGATGAGAGTCCTCCTGTTCTAACCGATGCCGACGGAAATCTTTTCACGTGCGCTTGCTTGTATTAGTATGACGTTGACATAGTAATAGAGGCGGGCCGTGGCACATCTCGGCGAATTCGAGCTCGTGACAATGCTCGCTATCGCACAGCTCGGCGACAACGCTTATGGCGTGACCATCCGTGATTTGCTCGAATCGCAGACGTCCCGCTGTGTGGCTCTGGGTGGAATCTACAAGACGCTCGCCCGTCTGGAAGCGAAGCGCTTTGTCGAATTCAGTATTGCTCCGCCCACGGGTGAGCGTGGCGGGCGCAGGAAGAAGCTTTATCGTCCGACCTCTGCAGGCGTCACCGCTATGCGTACCTCGCTGGCCGATCTCAGCCGACTTACGGAGGGTCTGGAGCGCGGGTCCCTGCTGACGTGAAGCGCCCGTCTCACCGCATTCCCAGGTTCTTTAGGCTCTTGATCGAGCGGCTTGTTCCTGAGGATCAGCGGGAGTTCTTCATTGGTGACCTCGAGGAGAGCGGCCGGCGGCCCTGGTTTCTCGAGATCTTCGGCGCCGCGTCGTTGCGATTCAGCGCTGGTCCAGCCCGTCGAAGTTCTGCGGCGCCGCACAGGAGGTCGGTCTCCATGTTGCATCACGTACCCGGCGACCTGCGTCTCGGTTTGCGGCGCGTGCTCAAAACGCCCGTGGCCAGCCTGACTGTCGTGGCGGCTCTCTCGGTGGGTATCGGGCTTTGCGCGCTCATGTTCAGCATCATCGGCGGCGCAGTCCTTCCAACCTTGCCTTTCGAGAACGGCGACAGGATCGTGCGGGTCTCGCCCGTTTCCACGGAGACATATCTCTACTGGGAGGAACGCCAGCGATCCTTCGAACGATTGGGCCTTGCCGCGAGACGAACCGTGAACCTGTCCATCGAGGGTTGGGCGGCCGAGCCCGTCTCCATGGCAGCGATGAGCTTGTCGACGTTCGCTCTTCTCGGCGTAGAACCGATTCTTGGGCGACCGTTTGCTGATACCGATGTCGTCCCCGGCGCCCCCGCCGTTGCCCTGATCGGTGAGGACATCTGGCGCAGCCGGTTCGGAGCAGACCCGAGCGTCCTAGGCCGCACAATCCGCTTGAGCGGCGAACCGGCGCAAGTCGTCGGCGTCATGCCCGGCAGCTTCGGCTTCCCCTGGAACGAGAGCGCCTGGACTCCACAGCCGGTCGAGACGTTCAGCGCCGATGGGCGTTCCGATCTCTTCGCGATTTTCGGGATGCTTCGCGAGGGCGTGTCTCGCGAGGCGGCTGAGATGGAGCTCAACGCGCTCGAGGCGCAGCGTCCACGGCCCGCTGCAGAGCCTCTACCCCCTTCGGTCTCTGTGAGCCTGCACACGGACATCATCAATCCGGCCGGAGTGGCCGAGCTCATTGCCGGCATCATGCTTGTCGTGGCGCTTCTTGTGCTCCTCGTTGCCTGCGCGAACGTGACCAACGTGTTGCTTGCGCGGGCCGCGGCGCGGCTGCGCGAAGTTGCCGTGAGGAAGGCGCTCGGTGCTTCGCGGATGCGCATCACCATGCAATTCTGGACCGAGGTGTCCGTGCTCGCGCTCGGCGGTGCCGCGGGAGGGTGTCTGCTGGCGTTTCTCGGTGCCGAGATGATACGCAATGCTATCGGCACCGCAGAGGGTCTGCCTTTTTGGTGGGATCTTCGTATGGACCTGCCGGTTCTCGCCTTTATCGCGTCCGTCGCGGCAGGGGCGGCGATCGCTGCCGGCGTAGGACCCGCTGTGTTCGCATCCCGCTCGAGCAGCCACGAGATGATCAATGATACCGCGCGCACGACGTCGAGCAGACGCCTCGGCCGGATGATGCGGCGCCTCATCGGCGCGGAGATGGCGGTGTCCCTCGTGCTGCTCGTGACAGCGGGCCTCTTCATCAGGAGCGCGATCAACGTTCAGACGTATGACTTCTCTTTCGAGCCCGACGACGTATACACCGCTCTGGTCACGCTTCCCGACGGGCGGTATGAGAGCGCGGCCGAACGAGCCTCATTCGCCGGGCGACTCGAGGCGGAGTTATCAGCCATACCTCAAGCGTCGTCCGCCGCAGTCACGACCGATCTGCCGGGGATCGGCGGCACGCCGAGAACGGTGGCCGTAGAAGGTAGCCACGAGGTATCGGACTCGGACCTTCCCGAGACGCGGTATCTTGTGACGACTCCGGGATTCTTCACAACCTTCCGCGTGCCGGTTCTCGCAGGCAGGACGCTGGACACGCGGGACCGCGCCGGTGCGTTACCGGTTGTGGTCGTAACGGCGTCGTTCGAGCGCCTCCACCTGCCGGAGGGCGCTGTCGGGCGGCGCATCGCTCTGCCCGAAGAGACCGGTGAACCGGTCTGGCTCACGATCGTCGGAGTCGTGCCGGATCTCCAGGCAGGCGGCCTCCAGTCCGAATCGCATGACTCCGTCTATGTCCCCTTCGCTCAGGCGTCCCCGTCCCGCTTCGAGATTGCAGTGCGCTCGCGTACGACGGCGGAGGCGCTTGCAGCATCCGTTCGGCAGGCTGTCTCCGACGTCGACGGTGACGCGGCACTTTCGTTCATGCGCTCCTTGCGGGACGCGATCGACGCCGCGAATGCCGCTTACGCCTGGTTCAGTGCGCTCTTTCTTGTCGCGGGCGGGATCGCGCTCGCGCTCGCCGCCGTCGGCGTTTACGGCGTCATGGCTTTTTGGGTGACCCAGCGGACTCGCGAAATCGGGCTCCGTGTTGCGATCGGTGGGGAACGCGGCAGAATCATCGGCTTAGTTCTCCGCCGTGGTATGACTCCCATCGTTATCGGCCTCGGGATTGGGCTGTTCCTCGTGGCCCCCGTCGTATGGCTTCTCCAAGG
>JASFSD010000433.1:0-3023 GCA_050114575.1 Gammaproteobacteria bacterium
ATCTGCAGCTGAACCTGGTCCTGACCTCCTCCGACATCGGCACCGGGCAACGTGACCATGAGGAAACGGTCGTTTACCGGGTCCACGTCCCAGGCGCGGCCGAGGTCACCGGAGGGTGCTCCGCCATACTGGTACTGACCTCGAAACAGCTGCTCCGGCGTTCCTACGCGAAAGGGATCGTATTGGACAGGTATCGCTGATATCCCGCCCTCATCCGTAATGAACAGCTCGGATCCATCCGTCGAAAACACGGGATTGCGCCCGGTGCCGATGGGTCGTCTTTGTTGGTTGACGTCCGGGAACGGACGGATATCGATCGACGGGCGGCCACCGGCCTCTTGCGAGCTGTAATAAGCCAGCCACTCTCCATTCGGCGACAGCGACGGTTCCAGTATGAACACCCCGTCCTCCAGAATAGCCGTCACTTCGTCGCTCTCATTGATTGCGAGCGCGGCGATGTCGGCCTCTGTTGGATTGACGCTTGGTGTCTCTATGAGCAGCAGTGTCTCGCCGTCCGCCGAGATGGACCAGGGCTGAGGACTCTTCCCCTGCTCGGAACTGGCAAGTAGATCGGCCGTCCCACCATCCGCGGGTATCACGTACACGGCGGCGACTCCGTCCTCACGAGTCGACTGAAAGAAAATTCGGCTGCTATCGCGACTCCACACCGGGGCGCTGTCGGGTCCCGGATCGAACGTGAGCTGGCGCAGATTTTCGGTCTCGAGATCGAAGATGTAGATATCGGGCGGCGGATCCGTCGCGGGCAGCGTGCTACCGACCACGAGGGCGACCTTGGTCCCATCAGGTGAAATTCGCGCCCGCGTGTAATCGTCCGGGGGGACCGGCAGCGGCTCGGAGTTGCCGCGCCGGTCGACCCAGGCGAGGCCCCTCTCCGGGTTGGCCGCTGCCTGCCCGGCCTCCCCGGGAATGAAAACCAGCGTGCCGTTATCTGCAACTGCATAAAATCCGCTGCCGCCGATAAGCGCCGGTTGGCTCGCCGTCTCCACGCCCTGTATCAACGAGACGCGCTCGTCGTCGAGTTCGAGCGACGCGGGATCGAAAGCCGACGCAAAGAGGACATTTTCGAACACATAGGTGAGATGCCCGGTAGGCAGGTAACGGGCATCGTGACCACCCGAACGCAGCACGCGACGCTCCCCGGTCTCCAGCGACTCGACCACGATGTCGGCCTGGTCCCATCGCGTAGCATCCAACCCCGGGGCGAGCGAGAACAGGACCCAGTCTCCGCCGGGCAGCAACTGTGGTCCATAGGCCTGCTCCGTCTCCTCGATGGCGATGATTCGGACCGGCGTGCCCCCGTTCTCCGAGACGCGCCAGATACCGTCCGGTTGACCAAACAGAATCGTGCCATCCGATTCCCAGCTGATGCCGAAGGGGTTTCCTAACGGTTCCGCCAGAACAATGGGGGCGCCGCCGCCGATCGCGACCTTGGCCAGTTGAACACCCCCTGTTGCCGCGCGGAAGTACACGAGATCGCGACTATCCGGCGAGACCACGACATCGGCGACGTTGCCGTCCGTGCCCGGAATCACGCGACTCTGAACGTCGCCCATCAGCCGCATGGTTATGCCATCGGTCCCGTTGAATACGAAGAATTCGCCACTCGGCGCGATGTCCAGCACGGAAGTGACGTCGTTCCTCAAGAAGACATTCTCCGGAATCGCATGGCTGAAGCGCGTGACGATTCCGGTTGGCGGCGGCGGTTGCAGAACATAGAACACAGCAGCGCTGGCCACGGCCGCAAGCGTTGCCGCGATCGCAATCGGCAGCACGCGATGCGATCCGGTCGTTTGAGCGGGTTGCACGCCTCGGGGCATGCCCGTTTCGAATGCGCCTTCGAGCGCCAAACGCACATCACGAATGTCTGCCACACGCTTGCGCGCGTCCTTCTCGAGACACATCTTGATCGTGTGCCTGACGGCCGGCGAGATCGTCGCGGGCATCGAGCTCAGATCGGTATCCCGATCCAGCACGCGTGCCAGCGTCATCATGACGTCCTCGCCGCCGAAAGCCGGCTGCCCGGTCAACATCTCGAAGAGCAGGCATCCGAAAGCCCAGACGTCGGTTCGCTGGTCGACGAACTTGCCCCGCGCCTGCTCCGGGCTCATGTAGGCGGCCGTGCCAAGAATCACACCCGTTTGCGTCGCGGCCGGCGTTGTCATCACGGGAGAGCCTGAGATCGCCTGCGGATCGATCGGTTTCGAGATTCCGAAGTCGAGCACCTTCACCGTACCGTCGTCTCGGACTTTGACGTTCGCCGGCTTCAGGTCACGGTGGACAATCTGTTTTTCGTGAGCGGCCTCGAGTGCGGATACGACCTGTAGCGCAATCCCCATCGCCTCGTCGGGAGGAATCGGACCATCCTTGATTCGGTCGGCCAGCGTCGGACCCTCGACCAGCTCCATGACAATGGCTGTCTGGCCGTCGACATTCTCGAGACCATAAACCTGCGCAATATTAGCGTGATTGAGCGAGGCAAGAATCTCGGCTTCTCGCTGAAAACGGGCCAGTCGGTCGGCATCCTCGACGAAAGCCGGTGGCAGCACCTTGAGCGCAACGTCGCGCTTCAGGCTCGTATCCCTCGCCCTATACACCTCGCCCATACCGCCAGCGCCTATGGACTCAGCCAGCTCATACAATCCGAATCTTGTGCCAGACTCAAGGGCCATCGTTAGCCTGATCCCCCTCTTCGTGACGATTTGGTCACAGTAATTCTTGTTCTTGAGGCCAGATTCCGCTCGATCAGCGCCAAGTCAGCGGCATTGGCAAAGCGCACGAGCGGATCGAGTGCGAAAGTATAGCGAATCTGCACGTCTGTCCCGAAAAAGTCTTCAGCCGTCATTCGAGTGACCAAGGCATCCGACCCGCGCGCCGCCCCGGGGCGATCTGTCTGTTCGGGGCTTCAGCTCCGAATGGCATTTCGTTTCCGGATCGATCAGGGCTGCAGCGGAAAATTCCCGTCGTAGGGCGGCCAGTTCGGTACCGGCCTGTCTGGCGGCGCA
>JASFSD010000434.1:0-3019 GCA_050114575.1 Gammaproteobacteria bacterium
CGAGCACGGGCATCGTCGCAAGCTGAAAGGCGAGGACGACGATTCCGACCACGCCGAAGAGAACGAGATCCGCAACCGCAAGCAGCGCAATACCGCCGTAATCGAAGCGGGCATAGACGTTGCGCTCGACCCAGTCGTCGGGCGTGCCCTTGCCGTACTTCTCGAGTGTCTCGGCATTGCGGGCCTCGTCGATGTAGAGCTCGGCGCCCTCGAGCACCACACGCTTCAAGCCGAACAGTACCGGGCTGTGTGGATCACCTTCCCGCTCGCAAAGCGCATGGTGCTTGCGGTGGACCGAGACCCATTCCTTCGTCGGCGCGCCGGTGTTGATCCAGAGCCAGAAGCGAAAGAAGTGCCTGAGCGCCGGGTGCAGATCGACTGATCGGTGCGCCTGCTCACGATGGAAGTAGAGCGTGATCGCCATCAAGGTGACGTGCATCCAGAGCACGGTCCAGACCACGTAGCCCCACCACGACATAGGCAGGAGACCAAACATGTAAGCATTCAGGAATTCGAGCATGGGATTCTCGGGGGAATTCGGCGCGGCTCAATATAGCGGATCGACCCAATGGACACCAAACGATTATTCTTAAGTTCATGCCGGAGCTCCCCGAAGTCGAAACGATACGCCGGGGGCTCGAGCCTCTGATCGAGAACGAGCGCATCATGGCGCTGGAAGTAAGGGACGCGCGGCTTCGCTGGCCGGTGGCGCCGGGGCTGGATCGCCTCGTTCGAGGCAAACGAATCGTCTCGGTCGATCGTCGCGCCAAGTATCTGCTGCTCGAGCTCGAGACCGGGTGCCTGATGATCCACCTCGGCATGTCGGGCAGTCTGCGGTATCTGCCCGAACCCGAGCCGCCGCTCAAACACGATCATTTCGACCTGGTTCTCGAGAGCGGCGCCGTCGTCCGTTACAACGACCCGCGTCGTTTCGGCAGCCTGCATCTGACCGGCGCCCCCGGAAACCACGAGCTGATCCGACATCTCGGCCCTGAGCCGCTGGAATCGGAATTCGACGGCGAGTATCTGTGGCGCCGGAGCCGGAACCGCAAGACGGCCATCAAACAATTGATTATGAACGGCGAGATCGTCGTCGGTGTCGGCAACATCTATGCGAACGAGGCACTGTTCCGCGCCGGCATTCATCCATCGAGACCGGCTGGCCGTATCTCGCGGCAGCGGCTCGACCGGCTTTGCGAAGAGATCCGTTCGGTCCTCGAAGATGCGCTGCGCTCCGGCGGAACCACGCTCAGGGACTTCGTCGCCAGCGACGGCCGGCCGGGGTATTTTCGGCAGCGGCTTTCGGTCTACGAACGAGAAGGCGCGCCGTGTCGGAATTGCGGGCGGCCGATCCGGCGCCGAGTCATAGGCCAAAGAGCAAGCTATTTCTGCCCGGCCTGCCAGCGCTAGCGACGTCAGTCGCCGAGCGCCACGCCTTCGCGCCGGGGATCGACGCCGCCGAGCAATAAACGGCCTTCCTCGGAGTACTCGATGGCAATGCCGTGCAGCCCGCTGTTGAGCCCGCGCAGTGCAACCTCGTGCCCGAGCGCGCGCAGTGAATCGGCGTGCGATGCGAGCTCCGTGTTCTGCTCGAGCTCGATGGGTCCACCCCGTGAGAGAAAGTGCGGCGCCGCCACTGCATCCTGCACGTTCAGATCCCAGTCGAGAACGCCGACGATAGCCTGCGTCACATAGCTGATAATCCGCGTGCCGCCGGGCGATCCCATCAGGAGCCGCAACCGGCCCTCAGCATCGAACACCATGCTCGGCGTCATGCTCGAAAGCGGTCTCTTTCCGCCTTCCGGCCGGTTGGCGACGGGGCGGCCGTCGAGCTCCGGTTGAAACGCGAAATCGGTCAGCTGGTTGTTGAGGATGAAACCGCCGACCATCAGCTGGCTGCCGAAAGCACCCTGCACGGAAGAGGTCATCGAAACGGCGGTACCGTATCGATCCACGATCGAGAAGTGGCTCGTCGACGTCACCTCGGACACCGGGCTCGGCGAGTACAGCGAGGCGGCTTCGGGCAGGGGCTCGCCGGCGACCACGTTATCGAGCGCCCGCTCAGGGTCGATCAGTCGAGATCTCTGGCCGATGTAGACCGGATCGAGCAGACCGTCGACGGGAACCGCAACGAAATCCGGGTCGGCCATATAGAGATTGCGATCGGCGAACGCGAGCCGGCCGGCCTCGGCGAACAGATGAATCGAAGTTACCGGGTCTTCCTTGAGGCCGGGGAGGTCGAAGCGCTCGAGCAGGCCGAGCATCAGCTCGACCGTCAGACCGCCGGAAGATGGCAGCTGCGGCCCGCAGACACGCCATTGACGGTAGGACGAGCACAATGCCTCGAGCTTCTCGGCCCGGTAATCCGCGAGATCCTCGAGCGACATCAAGCCCTCGCCAATGGCGTTGTCGTGAACCCGATCCACGATCGCGCGCGCCAGCGAGCCCGTGTACATGGCCTCGGCCCCCTCCTCGGCCAGAAGCCTCAGCGTCGTCGCGTATGCTTCATTGACGAGCCGATGGCCGGTCGGCAAGGCGTTGCCATCAGCGTCGAAATAATGCTCCCTGAAACCGTCTGCCAGAGCGTTTCTCGAGATGCGATCGAGCAGGAAGTACAGCCGCGGCGAGATCTCGAACCCCTGCTCCGCCAGCTCGATGGCGGGCTCGAACAGTTCTGCCCAGGGCAATCGGCCATGGTCGCGATGGGCGAGCTCGAGCATGCGCATGACGCCGGGAACGCCAACCGGCAGCCCGCCGTATTGCCGGGCCAGAAACGAGCCCGGTTCGTCATCGTCACCGGTGAAGAGGTCCGGCCCCGCTGCCGCCGGCGCTGTTTCCCTGCCAGAGTAGACCGTGACCGTGGGCGCTTCCGTCGCTGAGCCCGCGCGGTCGAGGTGCAGCATGAAGGCACCGCCCCCGATCCCGGACGACTGCGGTTCGACCAGCGAGAGCACGAGCTGGACGGCAATGGCGGCGTCGACGGCGCTGCCACCCGCTCGCAGGACCCGGATTCCGGCCT
>JASFSD010000435.1:0-3011 GCA_050114575.1 Gammaproteobacteria bacterium
GCTCGAATGTCGACACGAGCGAAACTGGGATTCTGAAAAGTCGCGCAGCGTGGCCCGCATTGACAGAACGACATGCGCTTCCGCAATTGAGGTTAGACGTAATCGGCTTCGGCCGGGGCGGCATGGAATCTGTCTTCGTTGCTGGGAGTCCTGAAAACTTCTCCAATTTGTTGACCCAGAGGGTTGCGGGCGGTTGTCTGGAAGCACGGTCGTCGGTCAGCCAGTGACGTCTCGTCCGGGACGTGCCCTGGTCTGTCGGTCGGAGATGTCCTGCCGTACTGGGCCGAAATTCTCCATCCAGGATTGCCTTTAGGAACGAATTACGATATCAACGGCGCGTTTAGTCAGAATAATCCTAACCAGGTGATACCAATGACAACAAAGACCGTGACTTGCACAGTGGGGGGGAACCCTCTCAAGCTGACAGTGCCGCAGACAGTCCTTCTCGGGAACGATGCGGATACGACAGTTCAGTTCAATCTCCAGCCCGGCACTTCCGGATACAAGTTTCCGTCATCGTCGACCTATGGAATCTCGATCACCGACAAGTCCGGCGTTACTTACGCGAAAGGTCATGACGCGAACGACGAATTCGATTCGTACTCGAGAGTGTCGGACACAGAGGTCACCGTGAACGACAAGAACGACAACACGTCGTCGAAGGATTACTGCTACTGCGTGACGGTAACCGGACCGAACGGCGAGTCCCTGTCGTCTGATCCGATCATTCGCAATCGCGGCGGCTAGGCTGGTCCTGTCTCATTCATGGCCGAAGCTATGCTTTGCAGCTTCGGCCATGCTCGGTTCGAATCACTGTGGCCGGCTCGTCGCATCAGAGTAGCGAGCCCTCAGGCCAGGGGCGCAGCGGCCTGAATCCGCTGCTTTCAAGTGCCTGCCGTGCGGCATCCGCCTCGGTGGGTCTGCCGCTCAGGAACAATAGCCTGATCCATGGCTCGAGCAGGTAGGGTGATCGCGAGTCGCCCACGCGTTCTTCGAGAAAATTCTGCGTCGCGTCCAGCGACTGGCGCACGCTTTCCGGGTCATCGAGCGCTGAATACGTCTGCGCCTGGGTCAGCCAGGCGCCGGCGAGCGTGCTCGATCCAATATTGTCCAGGCGATCGGCCTGCAGCGATTGGCTCATCGTGTCCACTGCGACCTGACTGAGTCGGAGCGCTGTTGCGAGGTCGTCCGAATCGAGCGCGATCCACGCTCCGAGCAGATTCGCCGCAGCCAGAGACTCCATGAGCTCGAAATCGTCCGCAGCGACGCGGGTTACGAGATCGAGATTCGCTGTCAGCAGATCGGCCTCGTCCCGAGCCGCCGCGCGATCGCCCATGGCCAGGAGTGCGAAGCCCTTGATTCGATGAGCTTTTGCTATGTCGACGACCAGGTCGGTATTGGACGGGTCTCGGTCGCGTAACTCCATAGACAGCGCCAGGGCTTCGTCGGCAATGTCGACCGCCGCCCGGCGATTTCCCACGATAGAGTTGGCGTCTGCCAACCGCAGCTGCGCGAAGACCAGCCATTGCTGCCACGTCGCGTTTCGGATGTCTTTTTCCCAGACGGACCTTGCGAGTGCTTCGCTGCGTTCGTAGAAGTTGAGCATATTGCTCATTTCGCCTCGGACTTTTGCGATATTGCCGAGCCAGGAAATCACGTCGGAAATATCACTTCGAATCTGCGGTGTATCGGCAGCAGCCTGGACCTGCTCATATGTAGTGAGCGCATAGCGCAGATCGCGCTCCGCAGCCTCCAGCTGGTCGCGCTCCGCTCTGAGCACTCCAATGTTCTGATATGCGTATCCGACCTCCTGCAGCCAGTCCATTCGGGTGGGGTCGAGCTGCGAAAGAGCCAGGCTGGTTTCCAGATAGCTTGCGAGCCAGGTTTCTGCGTCGTCCAGCGAGCCTCGACGCCAGTGAGTGAAACCGATCCAGAATTCCGTCTGGCCGCGGCTGAACAGGCGGTCACCGTCGCTCGGAACCTTCGAATACAGGACGACAACCCGGTCGTAGGCTTCGGTGAAGGACGCGACGGCCTCGTCGTACTGCAATTGACTCATTCGGATCTGGCCGAGCTGCGTCATCACTTGCACCTGCCGCAGCAATTCACTGTCCGTCAACGTCGAAAGATCGACCGTGGAGAAGTACGCCATCGCCTCGGCGCCGACGTCCTCCATGAGATCGAGTCGTCCGAGCGGCTCGAGGCTGTCCCGCAGGTCGCCAACCATGAATCCGAGCAGGTTTTCCGCTTGCTCGGTGCGTTGCTCGGCTCTCTCTGCTTCGTCCCTGGCCAGTTGCTCCGCCTCGAGCGCCCGTATCAATCCGATGCTTGCCACAACCGCGCCGAAAACGAGCGCCGCGACACTCGCTGCGGCCGCCCCAACCGCCAGACGATTTCGCTGCACGAATCGGGTGACGAGATACGACCGGCTCGGTGGGCGTGCAACGACGGGGCGGCGATCGAGATAGTTTCTGATGTCCGCTGCGAACTCTGCGACCGTCTGATAGCGTCTTTCGCGTTCTTTCGCGAGCGCTTTCATCGTGATCCAGTCCAGGTCGCTGTGCAGATCCTTCTTCAGTGCCGAAGGTACTGTGTTGCGAGTCTGCGAAATCCAGTCGAGATCGAGGTCTCCCGAGTCGATGCGCCGACTCGGCCGGACCGGTTGCGTCTCGCGGATCATTTGCGCGATCGTATGTACCGTCGATGTCTGCAGGTCCAGCGGCCATACGCCGGTCAAAAGTTCGTAGAGAACGACGCCCAGCGAGTAGATGTCGGTTCTCGTATCGATGTCGGTAGCGGAGAGCTCTGCCTGCTCGGGGCTCATGTATTGCGGTGTCCCCAGAATCTGACCAATCCTGGTCTCGACGACCTCGTCGGCGAGCTCGACATCCGTCGCCTTGGCGATGCCGAAGTCGATGACCTTGGCAACGATCTTTCCATCCTGGCGGCCGACCAGGATGTTCGAGGGTTTCAGGTCCCTGTGAATCAGCCCTTTCTGATGTGCGTGCTGA